>DATIXX010000026.1 GCA_035518095.1 Burkholderiales bacterium
GAGATGCCCATGTCCGCGCTAAGAAAATGCGGGCGCAGAATCTCACGCGCTTCTCGGCACAGCTCCGGGATGCTGGTCTTGCGCGGTCTCTTGTGCTTGTGCTCGAACAAATCCGAAATTTCGTCCTTGCTCTTGTGCACAACCGGGGCAACGATGTGCGAGGGCGGCTCGTGCGCAAGCTGCAGAATGTATTCACCGAGATCGGTTTCCACCACTTCAATGCCTGCTTTTTCCAGCACGTCGTCGAGCGCGCACTCTTCGCTTACCATGGATTTGGATTTGACCGCTTTGCGCACAGCGTGCCTTTCCGCTATATCGCAGAGTATGCGATTTACGTCCTGCGCAGTTTCTGCCCAGTGCACCACCGCGCCACGCGCGGTCGCCGCCTGTTCGAACTGCTCAAGGTAAAGGTCCAGGTCACGGATAACACGGTCCCTTATGGCGGCAGCGGCATCGCGGTACCCCTCGAAATTTTCCAACTGGCGAATGGCATCGGCACGGGCGTGGACAAACTTCCCCTGCGCCTTGGACAGTGACTGCTGCAGTTGCGCATCGTCCAGTTTTTCGCGCGCCCGCGCCTTGAAATACATAGACGTGATTTGCACTAATCCCCCCCGTCCCCCGCCAATACCTCGGCGACATGCAGCACCTGAGTTTTATAATCCCCAGTACGGCGCAATCGGCCCTCGATATTCAGCATGCAACCGAGATCCCCCAGCACCACGGCGTCCGCGCGGCTGCCTTGAATAGCCTTGCATTTGTTGTCCGCCATGCGTGTGGAAATATCGCCAAACTTGACCGAAAATGTTCCCCCGAAGCCGCAACAGGTTTCGCAGTCCGGCATTTCCGTCAGATGCACACCGGGCATTTTGGCGAGTAACAGGCGCGGCTGTTTCTTCACTCCCAACTCGCGCAAGCCCGAACAGGAATCGTGGTAGGTGATGGTGCCATGGAAGCTGTTCGGAATCGCTTCCAGCTTCACCACATTGACCAGGAAATCGGTAAGCTCGAACGTGCGGCGCGAGAGCTCGCTGACTTTTTCAAGCTGTTGTGGCTCATCCTTGAACAAGCGGGGATAGTGTTCGCGTATCATTCCGGCGCAGGAACCGGATGGCGCCACCACGTACTCGCAGTCCGCGAATTCACGCACCATTTTGAGGGCCAAAGCTTTGGCCGGACGGGGATCGCCTGAATTATAACCAGGCTGCCCACAGCAGGTTTGCGCATGCGGTACAACCACTTGACAACCTGCCGTCTCCAAGAGGCGTAGCGCCGCGAAACCGACGCGCGGGCGCATCAAATCCACTAGGCAAGTAACGAATAGGCCTGCACGCATCCCACGCACCGTTAATGACAAACCGATCGTCAATAATCATAGCATAAGGCGTGCGGTGGTCTCTCCATCTCCCGCGCAAAATCAACCGCCTGCGCAAAGATAGTGTACGGAGAACAAATGCTCCTCATCGGTCCATGCGCGCAGCGGATCGAATCCCGCCTGACGGGCTAGTTGCTGAAACTCGCGCAATGAGTATTTATAGGAATTCTCGGTATGAATTGTTTCCCCGGCACGGAAATCAAAGCATCTGCCCCCGATCATAACTTGCTGCGCGGTCAGGCTTTCCAGGTGCATTTCAATCCGGCCTTCCTCTGCATTGTAAAAAGCCCGGTGACAAAACTTTTCCAGTCTGAAATTGCCATTAAGCTCGCGATTGATACGCGCCAGCAAGTTTAAATTGAATTCGGCTGTGACCCCCTTGCCATCGTTGTAGGCGGCTACCAGTCGTGCCTGCGGTTTTTTCAAATCGACCCCAACCAGCATCGCGCCTTGCGCACTGACGACCTGTGCCGCATGTTTCAGCAAAATCACGGTTTCCGCCTTGGTGAAATTGCCTATGGTGGAACCTGAAAAATATATCGCCTTGCGCTTGAGTTCGGGCGCACTGCTGTCAGGTAGTTGCACAGCCTCGGAAAAATCAGCGCACACCGCGATAATTTGCATCCCTGGAAATTCCCGCGCCAGCATGCGCGAGGAAGCGCGCAGTTCCTCGCAAGCGACGTCGATCGGCAAATAGGCTGGCGGACGCAGGTGCTCAAGCAATATGCGCGTTTTGCGGCTCGCGCCGCTGCCGTACTCGATCAATTGACAACCGCTGCCCAGAAGCTGCGCCATTTGCGCAGCAAACAGATGCATCATTGCGGTTTCAGTGCGCGTCAGGTAGTACTCGGGAAGCTCGCAAATGGCGGCAAACAGCTCGCAACCGCGGCGATCGTAAAAATACTTGGCAGGTATTTGTTTCTGCGGCTTGCTCAGTCCAGCCAGAACATCAGCGAGGAAATTTTGTCGCGCGGAAGGAAAATCATAAAACCGGACCGGCGGATGTCCGTCTGAACTCATTACCCCTGTTAGCTTGAGTGCGGCTTATAGGCAAGGCTGGTTTCGATCCACCTTTTGATGCGGTTGGCGTCCGCGATGCGTGTGTATTTGCCCCATGAATCAAGTAACACGATGATGACCGCCTGCTCTGCGATTTTTGCCTGCATCACCAGACAGCGTCCGGAATCGCGGATGTAGCCGGTTTTTGACAGCCCGATGTCCCACCTTTTGCTTCTAACCAGCAGGTTGGAATTGTGGAACGGCAGGTTGCGCCGCTTGCGCAGTTCCACTGCATATGAGGGCGTAGTGGTAAATTCGCGTATTAACTCGTAATCGTAACTGGCCTTCACCATCTTAACCAAATCCTGCGCGGTGGCAACGTTGCCGCTATTGAGGCCGGTGGGATCAACGAACCGGCTGTCCATCATGTCTAAAGCTTCCGCCTTGCGGTTCATGGCCGCAATAAAAGCCGGAACTCCCCCGGGATACGTGCGCGCCAATGCAGCCGCAGCACGATTTTCGGAAGCCATCAAGGCGAGTTGCAGTAACTCACGGCGGGTCAAATTCAGGCCGACCTTGAGCTTGGAACGGGTGCCACGCAAGGTATCCACATCTTCTTTTGATATGGTGATTTCCTCATCCAGCGGTAATTGCGCATCGAGCACGACCATGGCCGTCATTAGTTTGGTAATCGATGCTATCGGCATGGGCACGTCGGTATTCTTGGCATAAAGCGGGCGCTCCTGCTGTTGCTCGACTACCAGCGCCGCCGCGGAACGCATGCCGCGCAGTTTCGAGGGGTCGAGAGGCGGCAATTCCGGCTCTGCTTCGGTAGCAGCCTTCGTAGGTTCTTGGGGCTGGGGGGATTCCTGGGGGGCTTCCTGCGCGGCTCCGGCCGGACCCGTCACTGCGTCTGATTCGACGGGCGCTTGAACATCAACCTGCGCCGCTTGCGGCGTAACTTCGTCGTCGGCGGTGACTGCTCCCGCTGTCAAAAAAAATACGCCGAGAATTAGGAATTTTCTTGTCATTCGTGTTTTTACTTAATTTGATGAAACGCAACAGCTTTTCGCAGTGCCTCCCTAAAAGCCAGACGCCATGATCGCAGCTAAACTAAAAAAAATCAAGGTATAAGTTCACATTTTTGACCCATGATTTCAAGGCTAAATCCGACCCCTTTGAATTTAACGGTTAAGGGTACGGAGGGGCCAAGGCGGGGCGTGGGTGACTTCAGGACTCGAGAAGTCGTGCTTCACGCGCGTATTTTTTCTACTTGGGGCACACTTTGTGGTTTCTTGTCACGCTCGGCTTCTTCCTGCTGCTGCAACGCCCACATGCGGGCATATGCGCCCTGCTGGCCTAGGAGCTCGCGATGCGTGCCGCGCTCGATGATGCGACCATGGTCCATCACCAAAATTTGGTCGGCGTCGACTACTGTGGATAGTCGATGGGCAATAGTAAGCGTGGTGCGGTTGGCGGCAATGCGCCTGAGTTCTGCCTGAATCGCTTTTTCCGATTTCGAATCGAGCGCCGAAGTCGCCTCGTCGAAAATCAGTATGCGCGGATTTTTCAGAATTGCTCGTGCAATCGCTACACGCTGCTTCTCGCCGCCTGATAATTTCAAACCGCGCTCGCCCACCATGGTATCGTAGCCGTCCGGCAGGGTCATGATAAAGTCGTGGATGTGGGCCGATTTCGCCGCCTCGATGACATCTTCGCGAGACGCTCGCGGCCGCCCGTAGTTGATATTGTAAAAAATAGTGTCGTTAAACAGTACGGTGTCTTGGGGAACGATGCCGATCATAGCGCGTAAAGATTTTTGCGCCACGTCGCGGATGTCTTGAGCGTCCACGGTAATGCGCCCGCTCCAGACATCGTAGAAGCGGAACAGTAACCGCGCGAGCGTAGACTTGCCAGATCCGCTCTCACCCACAACCGCGACCGTTCTTCCCGAAGCAATCTCAAAACTCACGTCGAACAGGATCTGGCGCTTCGTTTCATAACCGAAATTCACTCTATCGAAGCACACGGCTGCCTTGCTTACCATGAGATCGCGCGCGCCGGGGCAGTCCTGGATTTCCAGATTTTCATCCAGCAGGGTAAACATCCTTTCCATATCGGCCAGCGAATGACGGATCTCCCGGTATACGAAACCCAGGAAGTTGAGCGGCAGATAAAGCTGCAGCATAAACGCGTTAACCAGCACCAAATCGCCCAGCGTCATGCTGCCCTTGACCACACCGCGCGCCGCGAGAACCATTAACAGCGTCATGCCCACCGCGATAATTGCCGATTGACCGGCATTCAACCCGGCGAGCGAAGTTTGGTTGCGCACCGCCGCTTTTTCCCACACCTGCAAGCCCTCGTCGTAGCGCCGTGCTTCCCACTGCTCATTGCCAAAATATTTCACTGTTTCATAATTGAGCAAACTGTCTACGGCGCGCGTGTTGGCCTTGGAGTCGGAGTCGTTCATGGTGCGGCGATACACCATGCGCCACTCGGTCACCAACAAAGTGAAGGCGACGTAAATGGCCAGTGTGACGAAGGTTACCACCGCAAACCACACGTCATACTTAGCCAGCAGAATGGCGGCTACCATCGCGATTTCCACAAATGTAGGCAAAATGTTGAACAGCATGAACTGCAGCAGGAAAGAAATGCCACGGGTTCCGCGCTCAATGTCGCGCGATACTCCGCCGGTTTGCCGATCCAGATGGAAACGCAGGGAAAGCGAATGCAAATGGCTGAAAACTTTGAGCGCCACGCGGCGGATCGCGCGTTGCGTCACCTTCGCGAACACCGCATCACGCAGCTCGCCAAATAGCGTAGCTGAAAAACGCAGCAAGCCGTAAGCCGCGAGCAAGGCCAGCGGCACCGCAACGAGTACCTGCTTCGCGCTTAACGAATCTACAATGCTCTTGAGCGCGAGTGGCACTGCAACGTTGGCGAGCTTGGCAAAGATCAGCAAGCTGAGCGCCAATGCCACCCGGCCCTTGAACTCCCATAAATAAGGAAGCAGAGTTCCGACGGTTTTCCAGTCGTTCTGGCGTTTCGGCGGTTTGCCGAAATGAGTCATTCGCATGGCATCAAAGCGTATCACCCCGCAGCTTGCTTGGCGAGCAGGATAGATTGGTTCCGGATCGCCTCGGGCTGAAAATCAATACACGAAATAACCCAAAGCAATAAAAACTTTCGGCTCACACGACGAACGGGGTGTCAGGGCCTTGAAGCGGCAATAGCAGCGGAATCAATCAGGGTTTTTCTAACGGGGTCGCTTGAATTCATGCTCGCGCCCGTAGCCGAACACACCGGTGAAGAAACGCGCCGCGCCATAGCTGATCCATATCAGAACGCGTTGCGGGAGCGGCAGGTTCTTCCAGCGTTCGCGCATGACTTGGTGCGCACCTTGTGCGATCGCCTGCATAAGGCTCTGCCTGAGCTGATGCGCGAAGCCGTTGTCTTCCACCACTACGTTTGCTTCCAGCCCCAACAACATGCTGAAGGGGTCGATATTGGAGGAACCGACCGTAGCCCAATAGCCATCCATCACCGCCACCTTGGCGTGCATAAAGCTCTTGTGGTATTCGTAAATTTGCACGCCGGCGTCCAAAAAATATCCATACAGCGCGCGCGACGCGTAGTGCAGCAGTAGGTATTCCACCCGGCCTTGCAGCAGGAGTATGACGCGCACGCCGCGCGCTGCAGCGTTGATCAGTGCGCGGCGAAAATTGCGGCCGGGAAGAAAATAGGCGTTGGCGATGATGATCTCCTGTTTCGCTGCGGCAATCGCACCGAGATAGGCCTGCTCGATGTCGCGGCGGTGGCGCACGTTGTCACGGGTGACCAGCGCCGCGCGCTGCTCCCCGTAGGGCGAAAGCGTCGCCGACAAACCCCGAGTGTGACGCCATTCGCGCCGCAGGTGCGTCCAGGTGACTCGCGCCCACAGGTCTCTCGCGGCAACATGTACCACCCGCACCAGCGGCCCCTCGATTTTTACCGCGTAATCGAAGCGCGGCGGAACCTGCTTGGGGGTATGCATGTCGTCGATAATATTGATGCCACCGACGAACGCGATCCTGCTGTCGATTTCCGCAAGTTTGCGGTGCATGCGCCGCAGCCGCTGGCGCCTGATTTTAAAGCTCAAGACCTCGGGCCGGAACAGCAGCACCTGGACACCCGCCTGTGTCATGTCGGCGATCAATTCCGAGGGCAGAGATTTTGAGCCGAAACCGTCCAGCAGCAGATGTACCGAGACGCCGCGCCCTGCCGCGCGTTTCAGAGCTTGTGCGATGCGCCTTCCGGTATCATCGTTTTCAAAGATATACGCTGCCAGAAAAATCTCCAGCGACGCTTTGTCAATTGCGGCCTCCAGCTCAGGGAAATATTCGACTCCGTTGTGCAGCAGCGTGAGCCTGTTGCCGGCAATGAAACGCATCATCGCACCAAAAAGTTGAGCTTGGAGAGTTGTCGCAGAGTGCCTGTGGAAGCGTTCTAGACTCGCATCATGGTTGCAGAGAGCGCGGCGTGATCGGAGATTTTCGACCAGGGCCGGCCGCGATGCACGTGCACGCGCTCGACGCGGAATCCGCGTATGTATATGCGGTCCAGCCGGAACACCGGCATCGCAGCGGGGAAACTGCGCGCGGGCCTGCCGCGGACGAGCTCGAATACCTCGTGCAAGTACAACGAATCGGCCAAAATTCGGCCGGCCCGGCTGCGCCAGTCGTTGAAATCGCCGGCGATAATGAGCGGTGCGCGGGCCGGAACCAGTTTCTCGATGTGGTCCCGCAATTGGAGCAACTGCTTTTCACGCCAGCGCGAAAAAAGGCCCAAATGCACGTTGATGCAATGCAGGTGCTCAGTCCATCCCGGCACGTTCATCTCACAATGCAGCATGCCGCGGCTTTCAAGTGCATGCGCGGAAACATCAAGATTGTCCCAGCGCACAATCGGGAAGCGGCTCAGAATGGCATTGCCGTGGTGGCCTTCGTCGTACACCGAATTCTTGCCGTAGCTAAAATCGCTCCATACCGTGTCGGCGAGAAATTCGTATTGGGGTATTTGCGGCCAGTTTGTGTAGTGCGCGGCATGGTGACCGTGGTAGCCCTGCACTTCTTGCAGAAACACCACGTCTGCGCGCATCGCGTGCAGACGCTCGCGCAGTTCGTGCACCATCATGCGCCGGTTGAAATGCGAAAAACCCTTGTGAATGTTGTAGGTCGCGACGTGCAACGTTTTGCTCATGATTGTGCGTGTATTTAATTTAAGTTGAACGCGGCGCCTCTGCCACAGACCGCTCCGCGGAACGGGTGGCACATTTCATTCAACGAAGATACAACTTGAGGTGCAAGGCGTCTAGGAAACTTGAAGCATGCGATCCAGCGCGAGCCGCGCCAGTTCGGAGTCCCGTTGCGGCACGCGGATTTGATTTACCACCTTCCCGGCAACCAAGTTTTCCAGCGCCCAAGCGAGGTGCTGCGGGTCGATGCGCGCCATGGTCGAACACATGCACACCGTGGGCGCCATGAATTTCACGATTTTGCCCTCGGGCTTCACTTCTTCGGCAAGGCGATTTACCAGGTTGAGCTCTGTGCCCACGAGCCACTGTGTGTTGGATTTGGCTGCTTTTACGGTTTTTAGAATGGTTTCGGTTGAGCCCACGTAATCCGAAAGCTTGCACACCTCGAATTTGCATTCAGGGTGTGAAATCACCAGGCCATCGGGGTATTGATTGCGGAATTTCAGCACCTGCTGCGGCTGGAACATCTGGTGCACCGAGCAATGGCCTTTCCACAGGAGGAGCTTGGCATTTCCAATTTGTTCGGGAGTCAGCCCCCCCATCGGTTCGTCGGGATCCCATACCGGCATGTCCGCAAGCGGTATTCCGAGGTTGTACCCGCTCCAGCGTCCCAGATGTTGATCGGGAAAGAACAACGCCTTGTCGCGCTGTTTGAACGACCATTGCAGAATTTTTCCTGCGTTACTTGAGGTGCAGACAATACCGCCATGCTCGCCGCAGAATGCTTTCAAATCGGCTGCGGAATTGATATAGGTAACCGGCGTGACCGACCGCTCGGGATCGAGCACCTGCGAAAGCTCACGCCAGGCGCGCTCCACCTTCGCAAGGTTCGCCATGTCCGCCATCGAGCAGCCCGCATTCAAGTCAGGCAAAATCACCGCGCGCTTGCCAAAGGTGAGAATGTCAGCGACTTCGGCCATGAAATGCACGCCACAAAACACAATGTATTCGGCGGAAGTTTCCGACGCAAGACGCGAGAGCTTCAGCGAATCACCGGTCAAATCTGCATGCTTATAGACATCGGCGCGTTGATAATGATGGCCGAGAATAATCGCGCGGCGGCCAAGAGCAGCCCGGGCGGCGAGGATACGTTCCTCGCAGTTCTCGTCCTTCATTACGCCGAAGCGGTCAAAAGCTATCGCGCCTGTTTGCATGAAAAATACCCAATAAAATTGTGCGCCCCCGCGCCGCCAATCACCAATACATTATAAGACAAAATATCCAGCCTAATGTCACGGTTCAGTGCAGGATAAATCTCGGAAGAGCCAAAATTGCGTCTCGATTGCTCCAGGAAAAACACTTTTGTGCCGCTTCAGTGTACGGCAACCAGGCAAAACCCAGATGTTCACGCGGCGCAACCTGCACATGGAACGGCTCCGGCACCAGTAAACCAAACACATGTTCGGTATTTTTCGTCACCCCTGGTGCATAGCGATGCCGCCATTCAGGAAAAATTTTAAACTGGTTCTGCATGTTCCAATCGGTAAGCGTAAATTTGCGCGCGTCAAGCTTGGTTTCCTCCCTCACTTCGCGGATCGCGGTCTGTTCCGGCGTTTCGCCTTGGTTCAGGCTTCCGGTCACCGATTGCCAATAATGCGGGTGATCGGCCCGCTCTAATAGCAGTACCTGCAGATCCGGGGTGTGGATGATGACCAGAACCGAGATCGGTATTTTGTAAGGCATAAACCATTCTTTTAAGTTTTGACCGCCATCCAATCACCGGAAATTGGCGAGGCCTATGTTAACAGCGCCCGTCACGTGAAGTACCGAGCGCAAATGGCATCGATTTACCAAGCGGGATTGCATGAAGTTGGCTACAGGATAATCCGAAATTCGCTCAGCGGCTGGATTTTTTCAGCCCGCACCCGGTTTGACATCACGCAGCCGGATATGCAGCTCTCGCAGCTGCTTTTCATCCACTGGGCTGGGCGCTTGCGTTAGCAGACACTGCGCGCGCTGGGTTTTGGGAAAAGCAATTACGTCGCGAATGGATTCCGCACCGGCCAGCAGAGTCACGATCCGGTCGAGGCCAAACGCAATTCCGCCGTGCGGCGGTGCGCCGTATTGCAGCGCGTCGAGCAGAAAACCGAATTTCTGGCGTGCCTCTTTTTCGCCGATGTTGAGCGCGCGAAAAACTTTTGTTTGTACCTCCTCGCTGTGAATACGCACCGAGCCGCCGCCGATTTCCCAGCCGTTCAGCACCATGTCGTAGGCTTTGGCTTGTGCCTTGGACGGATCGCTGTCCAGGAAAGCCGCATGGCCATCCTTCGGGGAGGTAAACGGATGGTGCAGCGCGTCCCAGCGTTTTTCTTCCTCGTTCCACTCGAACATTGGAAAATCGGTGACCCACAGCGCTTTCCAACCGGACTCGGCCAAACCTTTATCGTGCCCGATCTTTTCACGCAGCGCGCTTAAAGAGTCGTTGACGATTTTCGCTTTGTCCGCGCCAAAGAAAATAAGATCTCCGTTTCGGGCTGATGTGCGCTCCAAAATAGCGGTAATCACGTCTTCAGGGAGGAACTTGAGGATGGGCGATTGCAACCCTTGCGCGCCTTTCGCATTATCGTTCACTTTGATGTAGGCAAGCCCTTTTGCCCCGTAGATTGTGACAAAAGCAGTGTAATCGTCGATTTCTTTGCGCGTGAGCGCAACGCCATCGGGCACGCGCAGGGCTGCAACGCGCCCGTCGGAAAGCTCCGCGGCAGAACGGAAAACCTTGAATTCAACGGTTTTCATCAAATCCGTTAGCTCGGTGAGCTCGAGCGTTACGCGCAAGTCCGGTTTGTCCGACCCGTAGCGCCGCATCGCGTCCTGGTATGTGAGGCGCGGAAAAGGCTGGGGCAAATTAACTTGCATAACCTCTTTGAAGAGGTTGCGGACCAGTTCTTCCATGAGCCCGGTGATTTCATCTTCAGTCAAAAACGAGGTCTCGATATCTATTTGCGTGAATTCCGGCTGGCGGTCCGCGCGCAGATCTTCGTCGCGAAAACATTTGGTGATTTGATAATACCGATCAAAGCCGGCGATCATAAGCAGCTGTTTGAACAACTGCGGCGACTGCGGCAGGGCGAAGAACTGTCCGGGGTGGAGGCGCGAGGGCACCAGATAATCGCGCGCGCCTTCCGGCGTGGACTTGGTAAGCGTCGGCGTTTCGATGTCTAAAAAGCCGTGCGCATCGAGAAATTTTCGCGCCGCCATCGCGACCTTGTAGCGCAGCCTGAGATTCGACTGCATTCGCGGGCGCCGCAAGTCGATCACCCGGTAAGTAAGCCGGGTCGTCTCAGAGAGGTTTTCATCGTCCAGCTGGAAAGGTGGCGTGAGCGAGGAATTGAGGATTTCGATTTCGTGGGCGAGTACTTCTATTTCGCCACTGATCAAATCCGGGTTCACCGTGCCTTCCGGACGCTTACGCACCTTACCGGAAACCTTTAACACGAACTCGTTGCGGATCTTTTCAGCAATCTTGAACATGTTCGGGCGGTCGGGATCGCATACGACCTGCACCAAGCCTTCACGGTCGCGCAAATCAATGAAAATCACTCCCCCATGGTCGCGGCGCCGGTGCACCCAGCCGTACAGGGTCACACTCTGCTGCAGATGCTTTTGCGTGACGAGACCGCAATACTCAGTGCGCATCATGATTTGTGCTCGGAACTTCCGACATCGAAATCGGCCAAGAGCTGCGCCTTTTAGCCGGCTTTTCTATGAGCAAGCGGCGCGGCGACTCCCATGGAGATGATGTACTTCAGCGCGTCATCTACGCTCATGTCGAGCTCGATGACCTCGGCTTTCGGCATCATTAGAAAGAAACCTGATGTTGGGTTGGGCGTAGTCGGCACGTAAACACTCACGTACTCGCCTTTGAGATGGTTTACGACATCACCACCCGGATGTCCGGTCTGAAAAGCGATTGTCCACGATCCGGCGCGCGGATATTGCACCAGCAGCGCCTTGCGAAACGCTTGGCCCTGGCCGGAAATCAGCGTGTCGCTCACCTGTTTGACACTGCTGTAAATTGTTTTTACCACCGGAATGCGCGCAAGCAACCATTCCCAAAATTGCAGCAGGCGCTGGCCAAGTATATTCGCGGTGAATAATCCGGTAACAAACACCACAAACAGAGTAACGATCGCACCCAGGCCGGGAATGTGGTAGCCGAACAGCACTTCGGGACGCCACGCGGGCGGAAGCAGGCGCAGGCTTTGATCCATGGCGCTGAACAAAACATCCAGCACCCAGAGCGTAACGACCAGCGGCACCCAAATCAGAAGCCCGGTAATGAAATAGCGTTTCATCAATTATTCGCAGGACGGGCAGGCGCTTTTTGCGCGGCTGGCAGCCGGTTTTTTCTCTTCGCCAGATTTGGATTCTTCCTTCTTCGGCTTGCGTTCTTCCTTTTTAGGCTTGTCGCTTTTCTTGAAATCGGTGGCATACCAGCCGGTGCCTTTGAGTTGGAATCCGGCGGCGGAAACCAGTTTTTGCATACTGGGCTTCCCGCATTCGGGACAAACGGTAAGCGGGGCGTCGCTGATTTTCTGCAGCACTTCCTTCTGAAAGCCGCAGGCTGCACAGCGGTATTCGTAAATGGGCATAAATGTCCCCCGGTTAAAAAGACTGCATATTATAACGTAAGGGATTGTGACTACGCTGTTAAATAAATGGGGACGGAATGCAGCGAACTCAAGGGCTTATTCGCCGATGTGCAGCAACAGCCCGCGCTTTCTCGCGGCGTGAAAAGCGGCGAGGAAAACCAATACTCCCACAACAAGATAAATACAATTCAGCACCAGCGCGTTGATGAGCTGATCAACGCGGAACTGATGCTCAAGCACCACCGCTCGCATGCCTTCGAACACATGGCTGGACGGGAGCGCCAATGCCAGCGGCCGCAGCCAGCCGGGTAGCACGCTAATCGGGTAATACACCCCGCTCACCGGGGCGGCTGCGAAGATCAGCGCCCATGCCAGGTTTTCTGCGCCCAGCCCCCAGCGCAGCACCAGAGCCGAGACCATTAGGCCGATTGCCCAACCCATCATCATCAAATTGGCGAAGAACGCGATCAGCGGCAGCCCCATGCTGAAAATCGAATAATGGTAAAACGGGATTGCCAGGAGCGCTGCGCCGCCCACGCCAATTAAAGTGCGCAACAGACTGATGATCAGTTTCGAGGACACCAGCTCATAAGGCCGCAATGGGCTAACAAACAAATGCCCCAGGTTGCGCGAATACATTTCTTCAAAAAAAGTAAGCGAGACACCCAATTGACTTCTAAACAGGATGTCCCAAAGCAGAACCGAGGCGATTAAGAGCCCGGGGGCCTGCGCCAACCACGACCCGCGGGTGGCGAGGAACTTTGCGATGAATCCCCACAGGATCATTTGCATGGAGGGATAATAGGCGAGCTCCAGAATACGCGGCCAAGACTTTCGCATTAGGTAAACGTGACGCAGCGCCATTGCCGCGATGCGCCTCAGAGACGAAGCCACCGCACTCATGGCACGCTCCTCGCGGCCGGTATGAATGTGCGATGCCGCGCTACATCCAGGAATACTTCTTCCAGGTTTTTGCGACCGTAACGTGCCAGCAGAACTTGTGGCGTGCCATGGTCAATGATTTTCCCATCGCGCATCATGATCACGTCATCACACATGCGTTCGACTTCCAGCATGTTGTGCGAAGCGAGCAACAGCGTGGCGCGGCTACACTTCTGGTAATTCATCAGCAGCGCACGCATGCGGTCGCCCATGTCGGGATCGAGCGAAGCGGTGGGCTCGTCGAGCAGGAGTACTTCCGGCTTATTGAGCAGCGACTTGGCAAGCGCAGCCCGCGTCCTTTGACCCGCGGACAGCGTGCCGTATGGACGGCGCATAAGGGTGCCGATCTGCATTTCTTCCGCAAGCTCCGCAAGACGCAGCCTGACGTTTGTTAACCCGTACAAGCGCGCGTATACGGTAAGATTTTCCGCGACAGTGAGCCGTTTGGGCAGATCCACATAGGGGGAAGTAAAATTCATGCGCGGCAGCACGCGGTAACGGTGCTGCAAAATGTCCTCCCCTAAAACGGTCACGCGGCCTGAACTGGGGAGAAGTAAACCGAGCAATATTGCAAGAGTGGTGGTTTTTCCCGCGCCATTGCCGCCCAGGAGCGCGCATATGGCGCCCCGGCGCACGCTGAAGCTTACTTCATCCACGGCTAGCACCTTGCCGAATCGCTTGCTTAAGGACTCTACAGATATCGCGAATTCGCCCAGTTTTGCTTGGCTAATGCCGTTTTCCCCTAGCATGGCGCCTGCCCGCTGTACCCAATCAACCCGCGCTCCATCAAAAATCGAGAATAAAGCGGACCCGGTCATCCGCTTAAACTTGAACATTTCTTAATGTCAAAGGGGGCCGCCAAATGTAACGGAGCGGCCAAAAAACATTGTAACTTAACCGATATCGAACAATTGCCGTGAGCGTGGCTGGCGGGCTCGCGGCAAGCGTCTCCGCGCCGAACACTTGCAGCCACGCGAGCGCCAAAGCTAATTAACGCTAACACCGCCATTTAAAGTGCTGAGACGCGGTCCCGAGGCAACTAACCCGTAGATGTCTTGTCTCACCGCTTCTGTTATCCTTTTATCATGTCATCTGCCGCTAAAACTCGTAAACCCGATTATTTAGGTTTTGGCCTAGGGTTGAGAATTCCACATTACGAAGAGATACTTGCGACCCGTCCCAACGTGGATTGGTTCGAGGTCTTGTCCGAGAACTATTTGGTCCCGGGCGGTAAGCCTCTGTATTATCTCGACCGCATCCGCGCGCATTATCCGGTGGTGATGCACGGGGTATCACTCTCAATTGGCAGCACAGATCCCCTCAATGCGAAATATCTGAAACAACTTAGAGTCCTGGCTGAACGAATCCAACCCAAATGGATCTCCGATCACTTATGCTGGACTGGAGTCGGCGGATTAAATTTGCATGATTTGATGCCACTTCCGTATACCGAAGAAGCGGTGAAGCATGTGGCCTCGAGAGTAAAGCACGTGCAGGATTTCCTGGAACGCAAAATCCTCCTGGAAAACGTCTCAAGCTATGTCGCTTATAAACAATCGCAGTTGACCGAGTGGGAGTTCCTGGCCCGGATCGCAGAGCAAGCCGACTGCTTAATCCTACTCGACATCAACAATATTTTCGTCAGCAGCTTTAATCATGGATTCGACCCGCTGGACTATCTCAAGGGCATTCCCATCGACAGAGTGCAGCAGTTTCACTTGGCCGGGCATCAGAACTGCGGCAATTACATCATCGACACCCACGATCACCCGATAATCGATCCGGTATGGGCTCTCTACGAGCAAGCATTAATTCGCTTTGGCGCTGTTTCCACAATGATAGAGCGGGACGACAACATCCCTTCTCTTAATGAGCTGGTCGCCGAACTCGACAATGCCCGGAGCATTGCGGGGCCGATTTTGGCACGGGCTAAAGCGGCATGAAGGCGCTGTCGAACCTGCAGAAGGAATTCCAGAACTACGTGTTCAGGCGCGACCGCAGCATGGAGCGCGAAGTCGTGGGCACCCGGCGCGCCAGTGCCAGAACCCGGCTTGGCATTTATTCCAGTGCCTACCGTCTGCGGCTCATGGAAGCACTTGACACCGATTATCCCGCTTTGCGCAAGCTCGCTGGCAATGATGAGTTCGAGAGGCTGGCATATGCCTACATAGAACGTCACCCCTCGCCTTATTTCAACATGCGCTGGTATGGCGATGAGCTGTCGGAATTCTTGAAAACTACTGCGCCTTACAACCAACGCCCGGAGTTGAGCGAAATGGCCGCATTCGAATGGATTATGGCGCTAGCGTTTGACGCTGCCGATGATGCGGCGCTAAGCGTGGAGGATATGGCGAAGATTCCCCCCGATCGCTGGCCCGCGATGGTATTTACGCCCCGCACCTCATTGCAGCGTATGAACCTTGAATGGAACGTCCCGGCGCTCTGGAAGGCGGCGAATAAGAATGAGCAGCCTGAGGCGCCACGGAAAAACGATGTTGCGTTGGGATGGGTTCTTTGGCGCCGCGAACTTAACATCTACTTCCGCTCGATGAGCGTCGAGGAAGCGTGGGCGTTGGATGCGATAAGAAGTGGCAATAGTTTTGCGAAGATCTGCGGCGGCCTTTGCGAATGGTTCGACGAAACGCAGGTTGCGCAGCATGCCGCGGGTATGCTCAAAAACTGGATAGCAGAAGGGATGATTAGCAAAGTTTCCTTCACCGGCTAGGTATGAGTGAAGCGAGTGGCACTGTTTTCACTCGTTCCTGCGGTCGATGCAAAATGTCACGAGAAAAGCGAAATACGTTACGCGAGGAGCAAAAACTCGAGTCAGTACTTAGTAATGCGGCAAGGCTTCGGGCGATGAGCAACAAGACTCCGCGTTCGCGATCTTTTACTGCATTCCGCTAAAACGGAATATCGTCCTCCAAATCCTCGATTCCTCCGCCTTTGCCCTCAGATTTAAAAGCCGCATGCTCTTTTGCCGGCGCTTCCTGGCTCATGGCCTCGGAGCCACCGGCCCGGCTGCCGAGCATCTGCATGCGGTCTGCGACAATTTCAGTCGTGTAGCGCTCTTTCCCCTCCTTATCCTGCCACTTGCGGGTACGCAGCGAACCTTCGACATAGACCTGGCTGCCTTTTTTGAGATACTCTCCGGCGATTTCAGCGAGCTTGCCGAAAAATGCCACGCGGTGCCATTCGGTGCGTTCCTGTTTCTCTCCGCTTTTGTCTTTCCAGCTCTCGGTGGTGGCGACACTGATGTTGGCCACGGCGCCGCCGTCGGGCATGTAGCGCACGTCTGGGTCGCGTCCGAGGTTGCCGATAATAATCACCTTGTTTACGGATGCCATATGGAACCTCTGATTAAGTCCTACCTGAACCGCGTTGCGGGCGAAAAGGCCGCAGATGCAAGGCGCGCGACGATGTCCATAGTAAAGACTATGGACGAGGAACGCAACGCCGTAGCTGCGGTCTTAATCGCCGCAACCTTTTGGGGACGGGGCTTATCCGCGCGCACGGCTTTGTCGCTCGGCTTGCGAATATGTGGTAACTATTCGGCGCGCCTCGCTTCGCGCCCTACAACGCGGAAAGCCGCCGTCGCGACCACGCGGGACCTAATCAGAGGTTCCTAAACCTCCCCTGCAATTAATTTGATTACGTTTTGTTCGTCAAAGATTTTACTGTCCACTTTGAGATAGGCTACACCCTCGGCGGCGATGACCAGTGCTTCCTGCACCCCCGGCACCGAGGCCAGCTGCTGGGACAATCCGCTGGCGCGACGGCTGTCCATTTCGGGAATCGGATAGATCTTGGTTGCCACTGCGACCGGCACTTTCATGGTCAAGGCCGGCAGCAGCCAAACGGCAATCAGCACAACCCCGAAAGTAAATACCGCCCTGGCGCCATAATGCTGCGACAGATATCCGCTCACGGCCGCACCTACAAACGCGCCAAGAAACTGAACGCTGCTGTACACGCCGATCGCCGTGCCCTTGGCACCCGGCGGCGCCAATTTTGATATCAGCGACGGCAGTGACGCTTCGAGTATGTTGAAAGCGGTAAAGAACGCGAGCAACGCGATGAAGATTTCCCACAGGGTGCCCAGCAGCCAGGGCAGCAGTACCTGGGTTGCGAGCATCAGCACTACCGCTGCGCAAAATACCTGCTTGAGCTTGGCCTTCTTTTCCGCAAACACGATTGCCGGCAGCAGCAATATGAAAGAACACACCATTACCGGCAAATACATGAGCCAGTGGTGCTCGACCTTAAGCCCTGCGTTGCGCAAGGCGAAAGGCACCACGATAAACAAGGCCATCAGCACCGCGTGCAGCGAGAATATTCCGAAATTCAAACGCAGCAGCTGGCTGTCGCGTATGACCGCGAGCAGCTTGCCGCTCTGAGCGTCACCCGAGGTAGCATAACTGTGCTGTGGATTGGGTATCACCGCGTACACTACGATGATCGCCGACAAGGCCAATACGCCCGTCATGGCAAAAATGCCCGGCACGCCGATGAGATGAAACAGCAGGGGTCCGGCAACTAATGACAGCGCAAAGCTGAGCCCGATGGTCGAGCCGATCAGCGCCATCGCCTTGGTACGGTGTTCCTCGCGGGTCAAGTCGGCCGTCATGGCAATCACCGCGGCGGAAATCGCGCCCGACCCTTGCAGCACGCGCCCGCCAATAATGACGTAGATGTCGTGCGCGGATGCCGCGACGAAGCTGCCGATGGCAAACAGCACCAGACCCGCGTATATAGTCGGCTTGCGCCCGATACGGTCGGAAAGCCAGCCTAGCGGTATTTGCAGGATCGCCTGGGTAAGTCCGTATGCGCCCAGTGCAATTCCCACCAAGGTGTGATTCGCGCCGCCCGGCAAACTTTCGGCATAAAGCGCAAATACGGGAAGAATCACAAACATTCCCAACATGCGCAGGCCAAAAATGCCGGCGAGCCCCATACTGGCGCGCAATTCCAGCGGGGTCATTCTGTCCGAGGAAGTCATAGGGGGATTGGGAAAAATCCGGGAACTCGGGTATATTAGCAGGTTAGTCATCGCCAGGATAGTTCAGGTTCATGGACTTCATCAAAATCCGCGGCGCGCGCACTCACAATCTGAAAAACATCAGTCTAGATTTGCCGCGCAACCGGTTGATCGTGATTACCGGTTTATCCGGCTCGGGCAAGTCCTCGCTGGCTTTCGACACGTTGTACGCTGAAGGCCAACGCCGTTATGTGGAATCGCTGTCTGCGTACGCGCGCCAGTTTCTGCAGCTTATGGAAAAGCCCGACGTGGACTTGATCGAGGGTCTGTCGCCCGCCATCTCCATAGAGCAAAAAGCGGCCTCGCATAACCCGCGATCCACAGTCGGCACTGTCACTGAAATTCACGATTACCTGCGGCTCCTGTTTGCGCGGGTCGGCGACCCTTATTGCCCGGATCACGAAATCCTGCTGCAGGCGCAAAGCGTATCGCAAATGGTCGATCACGTGATGCAGCTGCCTACAGACACCAAATTAATGATCCTCTCTCCGCTCATTGTCGGGAGAAAAGGCGAGCAGATGGATCTATTCGACGAATTGCGTGCACAGGGCTTTGTGCGGCTCAGGATTAACGGCAAGGTGTACGAAATAGACAAGCTTCCGAAGCTGCAAAAGACCCGGAAACACACCGTTGAAGTCGTCGTGGACCGCCTCAAAGTGCGGCCCGATGTCAAACAGCGGCTGGCCGAATCATTTGAAACCGCGCTCAGGCACGCCGACGGTCGCGCGCTCGCGGTGGAAATAGAAAGTGGACGCGAACATCTATTTTCCGCCCGCTTCGCCTGCCCGGTTTGCAGCTATGCGCTGCCGGAACTCGAGCCGCGGTTGTTTTCCTTCAACAACCCGATGGGCGCGTGCCCGCGCTGCGACGGGTTGGGACAAATCAGCTTTTTTGACGCCCGGCGCGTGGTCGCATTCCCGCATCTGAGCCTTGCTTCCGGCGCGATCAAAGGCTGGGACCGGCGTAATCAATTTTACTTCCAGATGCTCGCAAGCCTGGCCTCCCACTATCATTTCGACCTGGAGGCCCCTTTTGAAAAATTGCCGAAAGCTATCCAGGACATAATATTAAACGGCAGCGGCAAGGAAAAAATAAGGTTCACTTACCTCGGCGATCGCGGCACAAATTACCAGCGCGAGCACGCGTTCGAAGGCATCATTCCCAATCTCGAACGACGTTATCGCGAAACCGACTCGCTGGTGGTGCGGGAGGAGCTGTCGAAATACCTGAACAGCCAACCCTGCCCGCAATGCAATGGCACGCGCTTACGGCGCGAAGCGCGGCATGTGCGTGTAATAAACCGGACCATTTATGAAATAAGCGCGCTGCCTCTGCAGCAAGCAGTGCAATTTTTCCTGAGCATGAAATTAAGCGGCGCCAAGCAGGCCATCGCTGAAAAGATTATCAAGGAAATCATAAGCCGCCTAGAATTCCTCAATAACGTGGGTCTCGACTACCTTTCGCTGGAGCGTTCCGCGGACACGCTTTCGGGCGGCGAGGCCCAGCGTATTCGTCTGGCAAGCCAGATCGGTTCGGGATTGACCGGTGTCATGTACGTGCTGGACGAGCCTTCCATCGGCCTGCACCAGCGCGACAACGGGCGATTGCTGGACACTTTGAAACACCTGCGCGATCTCGGCAACAGCGTCATCGTAGTCGAGCACGATTACGAAGCCATCATGAGCGCGGACCACGTCGTCGACATGGGGCTCGGGGCGGGAGAGCACGGAGGCCGGGTAGTCGCGGAGGGCTCGCCACAGCAAATACGCAATCACTCGGAGTCACTCACCGGCCAGTATCTCGCGGGCAAGCGCAGCATTAAACTGCCAGGGCTGCGCCACAAGCCAGACCGCAAGCGCATGCTGCGCATCACGGGCGCCAGTGGCAACAACCTAAAACAGATCAATTTCAATTTGCCTCTCGGATTGATGGTGTGTGTAACCGGCGTCTCCGGCTCGGGCAAATCCACCCTGATCAATGATACTTTATACAACGCCGTGGCTCGGCATCTCTACGGCAGCCCGATAGAACCCGCGCCGCATGCAGCACTCGAGGGTATGGAATTTTTCGACAAAGCCATCAGCGTGGATCAAAGTCCCATAGGCCGAACTCCACGCTCCAATCCGGCGACCTATACAGGCCTTTTCACTCCGATTCGCGAACTGTTTGCGGGCGTGCCGCAGGCGCGCGAACGCGGATACGGCCCGGGGCGTTTCTCTTTCAATGTCAAAGGCGGGCGCTGCGAAGCCTGCCAGGGTGATGGGGTATTGAAAGTCGAAATGCATTTTTTGCCCGATATTTACGTGCCGTGTGATGTATGCCACGGCAAGCGTTATAACCGGGAGACGCTGGAAATCCAGTACAAGGGGAAAAACGTCCACGAAATACTGCAAATGACGGTCGAGCAGGCCCACGAGTTTTTCTCACCGGTGCCGGTGGTCGAAAAAAAACTTCGTACCTTGCTGGACGTGGGATTGGGTTATATCAAGCTCGGGCAGTCAGCAACTACTCTTTCCGGCGGTGAAGCGCAGCGCGTCAAACTCTCGCTCGAACTCTCCAAGCGCGACACCGGCCGCACCTTATACATTCTGGATGAACCCACCACCGGGTTGCATTTCCACGATATCGACCTACTGCTCAAGGTGCTGCACAGCCTGCGCGACCACGGCAATACCGTAGTGGTAATCGAGCACAATCTGGACGTGATTAAGACCGCAGACTGGATTATCGATCTGGGTCCCGAGGGCGGGGACGGCGGCGGGCGTATCATCGCCGAAGGCACGCCCGAGGAAATCGCAAAAAACCGCCAAAGTTACACCGGCATGTATCTAAAAAGCGTGCTGCAAGCCGCTGCTTAGCGGCTCGATGCAAAACTACTGCGTGGTTAAACTGCGGCGTTTTTCGCTCGCCGGCGCCCAGCAACTTGACCTGCTCGTAACGCTCTACAATAAGCGTTAGGACAACTCTGATTTGGTCCCATCTGCGCAGGATTAATCAGAGGTTCCCTAGTGCCCCATGAGTTTGCCTTTCACCAGCTCGTAGACGCTATTGGTAAAACTGTCGGCATGCGCGAGTACTTCATCGAGCTCAGCACGCTTTTGCAGGTTGAATGTTTCATCCTTAATTGCGGCCGTGTTCACGTAGACGTTGAGCGCTGCGCTCCTGAGCCCGGCGCAAGCCGCAAGCACTGCAACCCCCGCGTCGCTCACGACGTTGACATTGCCCTGGTCCGCGGCTCGTTTGGATAACTGCATGACCTCGAAGCAGGTCTTGGCGCAATGCAAAGGCACCTGGGTCGCGCGCTTTAGCGCATCCTGAATCGCCGCAGTGCGCCGGGTTTTTTCTTCATCAGTGTTTTTCGGCAGGCCGTAAGCGGCCATCACCTGGTCAAATGCGTGCACGTCGTCATTGATCATTCGGATCAACCTGGCGCGCAGATTCTCGGACTGTCCGAGCAGGTCACGCATTTCCGCCTCTACGTGGCCGTAATTTTTTTTGCCGATGGTGAGATTGCACACCATGCTCACCAGCGCCGCACCCATTGCTCCCATGACCGCCGCGGCACTGCCGCCCCCGGGCGTGGAGTTTGAGCTTGCAAGCTCGTCGAGAAATTTCTGTATGGAATCGTCCTTGATCACAGCATGTCCTTTCCCTTATCGTGAGCCTTCGATTGAATAACACACGCTTGCGACAATGGCTTTCCGGCAAAGCGCCGGCGCAGTGGAGCCCCGCCAGCGCATCGCGAGTCCGGGCTTCATCGTCCCGACCATCGGTCGCCTGTTGCGTCCATCCACATTTTACTTGTAACGCGGTGGGCAAAGTTTTACTCAGAGGTCCCCTGTTAAAAAAGAAATGGTAGACTATCCGCTTCAATCTGACGGTCCAACAATGAAAAAACTACTGTTCCAGTTTGATACCGACCCCTACCCCAGCGCGTTTGACACCGTAGTCGCATACGACGGCGGCGCCGATCATGTTACCGGATACGGCAATGTTACACCGCAGAATGTGGGCGTTCTCGTGGACGGCACGATTTTTACGCGTGCCCCCAAGGAGAAGAAATATACCGCAATTTTTATCGGCGGCGGCAACATGGGGGCGGGACAGGAACTGCTTAAGGCGGTCAAGAAAAAGTTCTTCGCCAATTTTCGCGTCTCGGTCATGCTCGACAGCAACGGCTCAAATACCACTGCTGCTGCCGGCGTAGCCATGCTCACCCGTTCCGGCTCGGTTGCCGGAAAGAATGCGGTTGTGCTGGCGGGCACCGGCCCAGTCGGAATGCGCGCCGCGGCGCTGTTGGCTAAGGAGGGTGCGCGGGTATCGCTCACTTCAAGAAAACGCGAACGGGCGGAAAATGCCTGCAAGCAGATCCAGGAGCGCTTCGGCGTCAGCGTCAGCCCGATTGAAGCTATTGATAATGCCGCGCGAGCCGCGGCACTCAAAGACGCTCACGTGGTGTTTGGCGCTGGTGCGGCCGGTGCGCAATTGCTGGAACAAAGCCAATGGCAGAGCATTCCCGCCATTGAATTGATGGCGGACGCCAATGCTACGCCTCCCCTGGGAATCGCGGGTGTGGACATGATGGACAAGGCAGCGAATCGCTATGGCAAAACGGTGTACGGCGCAATCGGTTTCGGCGGATTGAAACTGCAGGTGCACCGCGCTTGTATCGGCAGGCTGTTCGAAAGCGACAACCAAATCTTCGACGCCGAGGAAATCTACGCCATCGCCAAGAGCATGGCGCAGTAAACATGCCTTCAATCGCGCCGCGCAAGCTTTTGCTGGGCAGCTTCCAAGCAGCGCTCGCCGCTGCTGATCCTCTGCAAATCGTCCCGCGCCATCTGCCCAAGCCGCCTAAGGGCCGCACGCTGGTTGTAGGAGCAGGCAAAGCCGCCGCATCCATGGCGTCCGCCGTGGAAAAAGATTGGCCTGAAAACGAGCCGCTTTCCGGCTTGGTCATCACCCGTTATGGTCACGGCCTTCCTACCCGGTATATCAAAATCATCGAAGCAGGCCATCCGATTCCGGATGCCAGCGGCGAAGCGGCCGCAAGAGAAATTTTTGAGGAAGTCAAAAAACTGGGACCTGACGATCTGCTGCTTGCTCTCATCAGCGGCGGCGGCTCGAGTCTCCTCTCCCTGCCGGTTCCGGGCGTCAGCATGGCGGACCTGAAGGCCGTAACCCGGCAATTACTGCTCTGCGGCGCGACGATTCAGGAAATCAATACCGTGCGCAAGCACTTGTCAGCCATTCAGGGTGGAAGACTCGCTGCTGCCAGCAAGGCGCCGGTGGTCGCGCTGATCATTTCCGACGTTACCGGCGATAATCCGACTCACATTGCCTCGGGTCCATGTGCGCCTGATCCCACGACATACAGTGACGCATTGGGAATCATTTCCCGCTATCAAGTCAAAGCGCCGGATGCGGCTGTGGAAATACTGCGTAGAGGCCAGGAAGGTAAACTCGAGGAAACACCAAAGTCAGGCAACGCGGCGTTTCGCAAGGTTGAGAACCGTGTGATTGCGACGGCGCATAATTCATTGCTCGCGGCGGCAAAATATTTCCGCATGCAAGGCATCAAGACATGTGTTCTGGGCGACACCATAACCGGCGAAGCGCGCGAGGTCGCCAAAGTGTTCGGGGGATTGGCGCGTCAAATTGTTAAATACGGCGAACCCTGGAAACCTGCCGTGGCGCTGATTTCGGGCGGGGAAACAACGGTGACCGTGCGCGGCAACGGTCGCGGGGGGCGCAATACCGAGTTTCTTCTCTCGCTGGCTATAGATTTGAACGGCGTGAAAAATGTTCACGCGCTTTCTTGCGGCACCGATGGCTCGGACGGGACCGGTGACAATGCCGGCGCACTGATTACACCCGACACTTTGCAGCGCGCCCGCAAACTCGGCTTAAATGCGGAGAAATTGCTCCTGAATAATGATAGCTACAATTTTTTCAAGCCGTTGCACGATCTAGTCGTCACCGGCGCGACTCGGACCAATGTAAACGATTTCCGCGTGCTCCTCATTCGATAGTCGCAGCAGCGCAGCGTTTGGCAGCGCCGAGGTTAAAATGGAAAACGACGAACTCGAGCGACGTTTTGGTCAGATAGAAGATCGCCTCAACCGACTCGAGGCAAAGCTGCTGCGCGTGGCAGAACAGAAAGGTTTGGTTGGCGGGAAAGCGGCGGCGCCAACCGAAGCGTCCAAGGCAACCGCCGCCACGAGCAAATCTGCTTCCGACAAGAATGCGTCTTCGGTGACCAGCATGCTGGGATGGGTGGGGTCGACCGCTCTGGTGCTGGCAGCAGCGTATCTCATCCGCTTGGCGATCGACACAGGCTGGCTCACCCCGCTTCGGCAAATAACAATTGCGGTGCTTGGTGGAGTGCTGTTGATCGGCGCGGGGTTAATGCTGCGCAACACCGATCGTCGCTACGCGGGGCTGCTGCCGGCGGGAGGGGTGGTAATTCTTTTTCTTTCGATCTACGGTGCGCACTTGCATTACGGATTGATTGAACCCGTTTCGGCTGCCGCGGCCGTAGTAATTGTATCTATCGTATCACTCTGGTTGTGTCGAGTATTTGCCAGCGAGCTTTACGCGATGTTCGCGGTGATTGGCTCGTATTCGGCGCCTTTTCTGCTATCGAGCCTGAGCGCCACTATCACCGAGCTGGTCATCTACTTCTCGGCTTGGAGCATTGTTTTCAGCGTCTACTCCATTTGGGTCGGCCGGAGACTGATCTATTTGCTGGCCGTTTATTTTGCATTGATCGGTTTCGATGTCATTTGGCAGGACAAAGCCGCCGCGGAATGGGTGCCGGCGCTTGCTTTCCAAACGGTACAGTTCATCATTTTTGCTGCCGCCACTGTTTTATTTTCAATTCGCAATCGAATGCCGCTGGACCGCGATGCCGCGCTGGCTCACCTTCCGGCTCTGCTGATTTTCTATTTTTTGCAATACGCGCTGCTAAGCAAACATCTGCCGACCTATGCACCGTGGATTGCCGCGGGCAGCGCGTTGGCGCTGGCAGCGTTCTACGGCTCCGCCCGCGCCGTTCTGCAGCGGCCCCTGCCTGGCGGTGAGCTGCTTGTCTCAGCCTATATTGCGCTGGTGCTGTTTCATGCCGGTTACATCGAATCAGTACCCAAAAGCTGGGCACCGTGGGTGGCTTTCCTGCTTATGCCTGCGACTGCGATCATTGGAATCTCGCGCAGCGGGACGGGCTTTCTGCGCTGGCCGGTGTGGCTGGCGGTGGGCATCATCTTTGCGGTGAATTATCTGCGCATCGTGTTCAATACCGATGTGCAAGCAGTTCCTGCACGGGAGGTATTGGCGATCCTCTACGCGCTGGGCCTGTACGCCGGCTATTATTTTGGCCGCAATAAAGAGGCATTACGCAATGTGCTTTTGCTCCTGCTGTACGGCGGTCATATCAGCCTCATGGCAGCGGCCGTTCACTTGCTTCACGAGCGAATCGTGGTGTCCACTGCCTGGGGTTTCTTGGCATTGGCTTGTTTGAGCCTGTCTCTGATGCAGCGCGATCGCATCATGGCGCAGTCGTCGTTATTGATATTTGCCGCGGCCGGTAGCAAGGTATTGCTTTACGATTTGGCAGGCGCCGCGCCGGTGCTGCGTATAGTCAGCCTGGTTCTGTTGGGCATTACCTTTTATCTCGGGGGATTGTTGTATCAACGGCTGATGGGCGGCGAGCACAAGAATATTAAAACCTAATCTGTACCAGTCCTCGCATTAAAACACGATTTGTTTCCCGGCAGTGTCAAACTTCAAATCGCATTTGTGCAATTTGGTCATAAACCAGCCCGCCGTCTGAAACGTTTGCCACTGGGTTCAATTTGTGGCTTTGGGTTTTTCCGGGCGCGATCAAATGTATCACCGTAACACCTTGCGTCACGAGGTAGTCTGAAATCAACGAGCGGTGACAGCGCCAAGGCAGACGCTCGGCGCACATAATGGCAGTTCTGCTTTTCAGCGCGCGCAAGATAAGGGCACAAATTCCCGATTGGAATGCCGTCGATTCCATGTAATCCGCATAACCCCGGAAACCATCGCTGCGCAGTCCAACATGGCGTGAATCGGATTTGGGCTTGCGAAATCCGCCCAAGGCAACGCCATCCCAGACATATTTCAAATCCTGCGCCGGCAGCGCAGACTCAAGGCTGGCGCGCGCAAAATGCGGATGCTTGCGCGAGCCGGGATAGCTTCTCACATCCACCAGGCACTCTACGCCGGCTTCTTTGAGCATTTGCATCAACTCGCAGGTGGCGCGATTGCCGTGACCGATGGTCCAGATTGTGAGTGACTGTTGAGTCATCGGGACTTTCTGTTTGCCTCCATGGTGCGAGTATACCTTTTGCATCGCGAGCACAGCGCAGGCGAATCAGGAGTTACGATGGATTACAATGCTGCTACCTGGGCCCATTACAAATCGGATATTGCAACATGAAGATGTTTACGCAGATATTTTCCGGGAAGGCGGTGGTGGAGTTTCTGCGCCTGCAATCAGCCGGCGGAATTCTGCTCTTGGCCACGGCCGTGCTCGCTATGATCCTGGTTAATTCGCCGCTGCATGACTATTATTCCGCATTTTTGCAGACGCCTCTAAGCGTACGAGCCGGCCCAATTGAGCTGAGTAAGCCGCTGCTGCTTTGGATCAACGACGGGCTCATGGCGATCTTTTTCTTTCTTGTCGGTTTGGAGCTGAAGCGCGAGGTGCTGGAGGGGGAACTCTCCCGACCATCGCAAATCGTTCTGCCCGCATTGGCCGCCTTGGGCGGAATGGCAGCTCCCGCGGGTATCTACGTTTACTTGAATTGGGGGAACCCGGTCACTCTGGCCGGCTGGGCGATTCCCTCGGCAACCGACATCGCATTTGCAGTCGGGGTGCTCGGTTTGCTCGGCAACCGCGTGTCGCCTGCCCTGAAGATTTTCTTGCTCACCGTAGCTATTTTTGACGACCTGGGCGCAATCATCATCATCGCTATCTACTATTCGGGAGAACTGTCATCGCTGTCGCTGGTGGTCGCGGGAATTGCCGCGCTCATCCTGCTCGTGCTCAACAATAAGGATATTAACCGTCCGGGGCCCTACGTGATTGTGGGAATCGCTCTCTGGGTGGCGGTTCTCAAATCCGGTATTCATGCGACCCTTGCGGGAGTGGTCCTGGCGCTTTTTATTCCACTCAGGACCCGTCGCAGCGAAGATCAATCCCTGTTGCGCCAATTCGAACATCGGTTGCATCCCTGGGTCGCGTACGGAGTGCTTCCCGCGTTCGCGTTTGCCAATGCCGGCATATCATTTCACGGGCTGACGCTGGGCAGTCTGCTTGATCCAGTGCCGCTTGGCATTGCTGCCGGATTATTTCTCGGCAAATTGGGCGGTGTACTTCTTGCCACCGCAATCGCCGTTGCGGCCGGCTTGGCAACGCTTCCCAGCGGCACCCGCTGGTCCGAGATGTCGGGAATTGCACTGATCTGCGGAGTGGGATTTACCATGAGCTTTTTCATCGGCACACTCGCATTTGAAGACGCCCCCGAGTATGCGACCGGGGTTCGCCTCGGGGTATTGGCGGGGTCCCTTTTGTCGGCAATTACCGGCTATCTTGTGCTGCGTTTTTTTGCGCGAAGATCAGACGCCCCGTAGCTGCAATGGGCCGCAGCAAACCGAACACCTCGATTATTTCACCAGTTCAACCGCATCGCCAATTTTCAAATCCAGTTCGCGCGCTGCGTTGCCGGAGCTTACAGCTATTTCCGCCAGGCCCACACAGTTTTCATACCAAAACGGCGTTCCGCTCGGAACATCCGCAAATATCGTGGCGCGTCTCAAGCGCCCGCCATGCACCAGGAATTGGCTGTCAAACTTAAGCGATTTGGCACGCAGGCCGGTCATGGCGTTGCCGTAACGATCGAGGTAAACGATCTCCGCCAAATCCTGCGCCTCGAGCTGCACCTGCAGCGAAGTAATTTCTTCCAATTTGTCGCGCGGGAATTTCCGGGCTGCCACCAGCGCGGCTATCGGAGCAAACAGGTCACGGCCGTGAAAGGTGTGCGAGAGTTTTCGCGGACGCCAGTGGATGCGCCAGAGCTTCGTTTCCTCCGCTCTTGCCGCAATGATTGAGAGCAGGCCGTTATCGGGCCCGACAAACCATCTTCCATCTGCCGCAACGACCACTGCCCCGCGCGCGCCCCCGACCCCGGGGTCCACGACGGCGAAAAATACGCTCTGCGGTGGAAATTCAGGCGCCAGCGCCGCAAGCAGGTGCGCGCTCGATTTTATGTTGAACACCGGCGCGTCATGCAGCAAATCTATATGTTTCACGCGGGGTGCATGTTGGTAGAGCACGTTTTTCACCTGCCCCACATACAGGCTGGCGCTACCAAAGTCGGTAAAGAGGATGATCATAGGACGTGATTCTAAGCCTTTCAGGGCGGAAACCCCGATGGCAAAGCCGACTTAATGAACGATGGAGCCGCCGAGGTTTTTCCCCCGTCCGCGCGGCAGAAACGAATAAAAAAAGCCTGGCGGAAGGACCCGGTAAAAACTTTGCTTTCGATACCGTCAGCTCTTGGCGGCTTTGGCTTTGGCTTCTTCCTTCGGCTCTGGGCGGTCCATGAGCTGCACCAGGGCCATGGGTGCGTTATCCCCGTTGCGGAAGCCGAATTTAAGAATCCGCAAGTAACCGCCATTGCGTTTGGCGTAGCGCGGGCCGAGTTCGTTGAAGAGTTTGGCGACGATTTCGCGGTCACGCAGGCGGTTATACGCCAGACGCCTATTGGCAAGCGAAGGTTTCTTGCCCAGCGTGATCAAAGGCTCGGCGACACGGCGCAGCTCTTTGGCCTTGGGCAGCGTGGTCTTGATGGTCTCAAAACGCAGCAAGGAATTGGTCATGTTGCGCAGCATCGCCAAACGATGGCTGGTTGTTCGATTGAGTTTTCTGGATCCTTGGCGGTGGCGCATGAAAGATTATCCTTTGCTTTCCAGCCCTGCGGGCGGCCAGTTTTCCAGCTTCATACCGAGGGTCAGCCCGCGCGATGCCAGAACGTCCTTGATTTCGTTGAGAGATTTGCGACCGAGATTCGGGGTCTTCAGCAATTCAGTCTCGCTGCGCTGGATAAGATCCCCTATGTAATAAATGTTTTCCGCCTTCAAGCAATTCGCTGAGCGCACGGTAAGTTCCAGATCGTCCACCGGGCGCAATAAGATCGGGTCCACCTGCGGGGCTTTAGGCTGTTCTACTTCCAATGTGGTGCCCTTTAGATCAGCAAACACCGACAGCTGATCAACTAGAATTCGTGCCGCATAGCGAATCGCTTCTTCCGGATCTATCACTCCGTTGGTTTCAATATCCATCACCAGCTTGTCCAAATCGGTGCGTTGCTCGACGCGCGCGCTCTCTACCGCGTAGCTTACGCGCCGCACCGGGCTGAACGAAGCGTCCAGAACAATGTTGCCGATCTTGCGCTTTTCCTCCGGAGATTGGCGCATGGTGCCGGCGACATAGCCGCGTCCCATTTCAACTTTAATCTGCATGTCGAGCTTGCCACCCGCCGTCAAATGCGCAATGACGTGTTCAGGGTTGATGATTTCCACATCGTGCCCGCCCTCGATATCGCCGGCGGTGACCACGCCTTCGCCGCTCTTTTTCAGAGTAAGCAGCGCCTCCTGGCGATTGTGCAGTTTGAGCACGATGCCCTTCAGGTTAAGTAGAATATCGACCACGTCTTCCTGTACCCCGTCCAATGCCGAGTATTCATGCAGCACGCCGCTAATGGTCACTTCAGTGGGCGCAAACCCCGGCATCGAGGAAAGCAGGATGCGCCGCAGTGCATTGCCGAGGGTGTGCCCGTAGCCGCGCTCGAACGGCTCCATGGTCACTTTGGCATGCATGGGTGAAATAGTTTGCACGTCGATGATACGCGGCTTGAGAAAAGCACTGCTTTGCATGGCTAAAACCCCTCTTGATTGCCAGTGGAAAACCTGATTACTTCGAATACAACTCGACTACTAAACTCTCGTTGATCGTAGACGGCAGCTCAGAGCGTTGCGGCTGGGCTTTGAACACGCCTTTCCTGGTTTTGCTGTCAACTTCAAGCCACTCCGGAAAGCCGCGCGCTTCCGCTGCCTCTACTGAAGCCTTGATGCGCAAATGTTCTTTGGCTTTTCCCGCCACTTCGATCACGTCTCCAGGACGCACCTGATAGGACGGGATGTTGACCCGCTTACCGTTTACCAGAATGCCGTTGTGACGCACGATCTGGCGCGCCTCGGAACGCGACGCACCAAAGCCCATGCGGAAGGAAACCGTATCCAGCCGCGACTCTAGCATCTGTAACAGCGTTTCGCCGGTGATGCCTTTGCGGCGGTCGGCGTCCTGGTAGGTATTGCGAAACTGCTTCTCCAGCAAGCCGTAGATACGGCGCAGTTTTTGTTTCTCGCGCAATTGCACTGCATAACCCGAAAGGCGCACGTTTTTCTGGCCGTGCAAGCCCGGAGGATAGCTTCTGCGCTCAATTGAACATTTATCGGTAAAACACTTCTCGCCTTTTAGAAACAGCTTCTCGCCTTCGCGGCGGCACTGTCGGCATTTAGCATCAAGATTTCGCGCCATACGTTTTCCTCAATCAGATGCGGCGCCGTTTTGGCGGGCGGCAGCCATTATGCGGTACCGGCGTGACGTCGGAAATGCTGGTAATTTTGAAACCCACTGCGTTGAGAGCGCGTACCGCTGATTCGCGTCCCGGTCCGGGCCCCTTGATGCGTACTTCGAGATTTTTCACCCCGCACTCCTGGGCTGCGCGACCCGCCTGCTCCGCGGCCACCTGCGCTGCAAAAGGCGTACTCTTGCGCGAGCCTTTAAACCCGGCGGCACCCGAAGTCGCCCAGGCCAAGGTGTTGCCTTGGCGGTCGGTAATGGTGACGATAGTGTTGTTGAACGAGGCGTGAATATGAGCGATTCCTTCCGCCACGTTTTTCTTGGCCTTTTTGCGAACTCTCACGTTGGGCTTGGTGACCATGCACTGTCCTTGTATTAGGTCTTTCCGGTTATGCTGGTGGTTGGCGCCTTGGCGAGCCGAACTGCCTTGCGCGGGCCTTTGCGCGTACGCGCGTTGGTGCGAGTGCGCTGGCCGCGCACCGGCAGCCCGCGGCGATGCCGTTGCCCACGGTAGCAGCCAAGGTCGATCAGACGCTTGATGTTCATGGAAACCTCGCGGCGCAGATCGCCTTCCACGGTGAATTTGCTTACTTGCTCGCGAAGTTTGTCCATTTCCCCATCGGACAAATCTTTAATTTTTGCTGAAATATTGACGCCCGCTGAAGCGCATATTTTGCGCGCCCGTGAGCGCCCAACACCGTAAATCGCGGTAAGCGCGATCTCTGCGTGCTGCTGATTCGGAATATTTACGCCGGCGATGCGGGCCATGCTGTTCCTAAAAATAAAAACTGTTAATTATAAGGATATTGTTCAAACGATTCAATCGACCACACTAACCCTGGCGTTGCCTATGGCGCGGATCCACACAAATTACGCGCACCACGCGCTTGCGCCGGATGACCTTGCATTTGCGGCACATTTTTTTAACCGAAGTCCTAACTTTCATCTCGTTTCCTTTCCCTTACTTGGCCCGAAACACGATGCGGGCCCGAGTCAGATCGTATGGGGTAAGTTCCACCGTTACTTTGTCGCCGGGCAGGATGCGAATGTAGTGCATGCGCATCTTCCCGGAAATATGTCCTAGCACAACATGTCCATTCTCAAGTTTCACGCGGAATGTGGCGTTGGGGAGAGTTTCCAAAATTTCCCCCTGCATCTGTATGGTCTCTTCCTTAGCCATGCTTATCCCGGCTTTATCTTGCCGGCAAACCGCTCCCCTTGAAATTGGCTTTTTTCAGTAGACTCTCATACTGATGCGACATGATGTAGGCCTGCACCTGCGCCATGAAATCCATGGTCACGACGACCACGATCAACAACGATGTCCCGCCGAAATAAAACGGCACGCTCCATTTCACGATCAGAAATTCCGGCAGCAGGCACACCAGAGTTACGTAAAGCGCTCCGGCCAGCGTCAGCCGCATCATGATGTGCTCAATAAAACGCCCGGTCTGCTCGCCGGGCCGGATGCCCGGCACGAAAGCGCCGCTTTTTTTCAAATTGTCCGCCGTTTCGCGGGGATTAAACACCAATGCCGTGTAGAAAAAACAGAAAAAAATGATCGCTGAGGCATATAGAAAAACATAAATGGGCTCGCCCGGATGCAACGTCGCCCCGATATCTTTAAGCCAGGACAGGTGCTCGCTGCTGCCGAACCAGCCCGCGAGAGTCGCGGGAAACAAAATAATGCTTGACGCAAAAATCGGCGGAATAACGCCCGACATATTCAGCTTTAGCGGCAGGTGCGAGCTTTGGCCGCCATAAATCTTTCGTCCGACCTGGCGCTTGGCGTAATTTACCAGTATCTTGCGCTGCCCGCGCTCCACGAACACCACTACGCCGGTAATGGTGATGACCCCAACGAATAACAGCAGCACCAAGGGAATGGGAAACGCCCCGGTGCGCGCCAGTTCCAGTGTCCCGGCTACCGCGTGCGGCAGCCCGGACACAATACCCGCGAAAATGATGAGCGAGATGCCGTTGCCGATGCCGCGTTCCGTGATCTGTTCGCCCAGCCACATTAAAAACAGGGTGCCGGTCATCAGCGTTATCATGGTGGTTACGCGAAACATTATTCCCGGCTCAAGCACCAGCCCCGGCTGCGATTCCAACGCAATTGCGATGCCCATGCCCTGGAACATCGCCAGGAACACCGTGCCATAACGGGTGTACTGGGTAATTTTGCGGCGCCCCGATTCGCCCTCTTTTTTCAAAGCTTCAAGCTGCGGCGAGACCACGGTCATCAACTGCATGATGATCGACGATGAGATGTAAGGAAGTATGCCCAGCGCAAATATGGTAAAGCGCAATAGCGCGCCGCCCGAAAATACGTTGAACATTCCGAGTATTCCACCCTGCTGCGAGCGGAACAGATCTGCCAGATGCGCCGGATCTATGCCGGGTACTGGGATGTGCGCCCCGATGCGGTAGACTACCATGGCGCCTAACAAGAACAGGAGGCGCTTCTTCAAGTCCCCCATCTTGCCGTACATCCCGAGCACTGAATTGTTGGTGGCCATTTATCCTTTCGCGGCTTCAATGCTGCCGCCGGCGGCTTCGATCGCGGCGCGGGCGCCTTTGCTGACGCCCACGCCCTTCATTTTGACAGCGCGCGTGATTTTGCCCGAAAGCATGACTTTAGCTGCCCGTGCCGTCGCCGGGACAATGCCCGCCTGTTTCAGCGCCACGATGTCAATTTCTTTAACTTCCAGCATGTTCAATTCTGACAGTCGCACTTGCGCAGTACGCAGTTTGCTTGGCGAAACAAAACCGCGCTTCGGAAGGCGGCGCTGCAATGGCATTTGCCCCCCCTCAAAACCAGTTTTGTGAAAACCGCCGGAACGCGCTCGTTGCCCTTTGTGACCGCGTCCCGCTGTCTTGCCCAGCCCCGAGCCCGGTCCGCGACCGACACGGCGCCTGGCACGCTTGCTGCCGACAGAAGGTTTAATAGCGTTAAGCTCCATTCATTCCTCGCATTTGACCAGGTAGCCCACTTTGTTGATCATGCCGCGCACCGCCGGGGTGTCTTCCAGCTCAACCGAGTGATGGAGGCGGCGCAACCCCAAACCGCGCACCGTGGCCCGATGCGATTCACTGGTATTGATAATGCTCTTCGTCAAAGTCACTTTTATTTTCGCGGCCTGCTTTCGTTTGACCATGTTTACTCCAAAATTTGTTCCACGGTTTTGCCGCGTTTCGCCGCAACTTCGGAAGGCGTGTACATCGCTTGCAAACCGTTGAGGGTGGCGCGCACCACATTGTAGGGATTGGTTGAGCCGATGCATTTCGCAAGCACATTACTGACTCCCATCACTTCGAAAATCGCGCGCATCGGTCCGCCGGCAATGATTCCGGTGCCTTCACATGCGGGCTGCATGTACACCGTCGCCGAGCCGTGCTTGCCCACCACCGTGTGTTGCAGTGTGCCGTTCTTAAGGGTGACCTTTATCATTTTGCGCCGCGCCTCGTCCATGGCTTTTTGCACCGCCACCGGCACCTCGCGAGCCTTGCCCTTGCCCATGCCGACCCCGCCATCGCCATCGCCCACCACGGTGAGCGCGGCAAAGCCCAGAACGCGACCGCCTTTAACCACTTTGGTGACGCGGTTCACCGCGACCATTTTCTCTCTCAGGCCGTCGCTGCGCTGTGGTCCCTGTTGCCCTTTCGCCATAATATGCTCCGCTAGAATTTCAGGCCGTGCTCGCGCGCTCCGTCCGCCAGGGCTTTGACACGCCCATGAAACTTGAACCCGGAACGATCAAAGGCTACACTCACAATGCCCTGCTTCTTGGCCTTTTCCGCGATGCGCTTGCCCACCGCTGACGCCGCTTTGACGTTACCGCCATATTTAACTTTCTTGCGGACTTCGGGCTCGAGTGTTGAGGCCGCCACCAGGATTTTGGCGCCGCTGGCGTCGGCCACCTGTGCGTAAATATGGTGGTTGGTACGGTGCACCATCAAGCGCAAGGCCTTGAGCTCCGCAATCTTGTTGCGGGTTTTGCGTGAACGGCGCAGGCGCGCCTGTTTCTTTTCATCCATGTTGGTCTACTTCTTCTTGGTTTCTTTCAGGATTACCACTTCATCGACGTAGCGCACGCCTTTGCCCTTGTACGGTTCCGGCTTGCGGTACGCTCGCACTTCTGCAGCCATTTGACCCACCAGCTGTTTGTCTGCGCCCTTAATCACAATATCGGTCTGCGAGGGCGTTTCGACCTTGATGCCCTTCGGCATCTGATGCACCACCGGGTGCGCGTAGCCGACGGCCAAATTAAGTTTATCGCCCTGCGCTTGAGCCCGGAAACCTACGCCGACCAAACTGAGCTTTTTCTCGAATCCCTTGGTCACTCCGTGAATCATGTTGGCAAGCAATGCACGCAGCGTGCCGGACATGACATTGGCCTGCTGCGTTTCGTTGGCGACCTTGAATATCAGTTTATCGCCCTCGCGCTCAACATTAACATCCCCATTGAGGCGCTGCTTGAGAGTTCCCAGCGGGCCTTTCACTACTATTTCGCCGGGTGACAAGGTAACTTCGACTCCTGTTGGCACCACCACCGGGTTTTTGCCTATGCGCGACATATGTACTCCGATATATTCCGTTACGCGACGATACACAGCACTTCGCCGCCCATGCCGGCAGCTCGCGCCTTGCGGTCGGTCATCACTCCTTTGGGAGTGGAAATAATGGCAATTCCCATGCCGTTCATCACTTTCGGAATATCGCGATTGGCTTTGTAAATGCGCAAGCCCGGTCGGCTCACGCGCTCTATTTTTTCAATCACCGGCCGTCCCGCATAGTATTTCAGGCCGATCTCAAGCTGCGTTTTTCCCTGCAGCTCGCGCACCGCAAAATCTTCGACATAACCTTCTTCCTTGAGCACCTGCGCAATCGCCACTTTCAGCCGCGACGACGGAATTGCCACGTTGGTTTTTTCCGCGAGTTGGGCATTGCGGATGCACGTTAGCATATCGGAGATAGGGTCGCTCATACTCATAGGGAACCTCTAATTAAGTCTCGCATGTACCGAGTTGCTGGCGAAATGGGGATGAGGGCGAGGCGCGATGGCGCAGCCCTACCCCGTAGTAACGCAAGCCTGAGCAACGCTGCCATCGCCACATTTCGCCGCAACCCGAAGGGACGGGGCTTGGCCTCGCCCCATACTTTGTTGCTCGTCGCTGGTGTACGGTCAAGCACACGTCGCTCCTCGCTTCGCGTCTGGGTCAAGGCCCAGCCAACCGTCGCGGTCACGTGTGACTTAATTAGAGGTTCCATGGCTACCAACTGGCTTTGATGATGCCCGGAATTTCGCCGCGCATGGCGATTTCCCGAAACTTGTTCCGGCCCAGCCCGAACTTGCGATACACGCCGCGCGGCCGCCCGGTTAGCGAACAACGATTTCTAAGCCGCACCGGACTGGCGTTGCGCGGGAGTTGCTGCAATTTCTGCCGCGCCTCATGCCGGTCGTCATCGCTCACTTTGGTGTTGCGGATGATGGACAGCAATTCCGCGCGCTTCGCGGCAAATTTCTTGACCACGGCGCGGCGCTTGCGGTCACGGTTAATCAACGCTGTTTTTGCCATGCAGAACCTCAACTCTTGAACGGAAAATTGAATGCGGCGAGAAGCGCGCGTGCTTCTTCGTCAGTCTTGGCGGTAGTGGTAATGGTGATGTTCAGGCCGCGCAGCGCGTCAATTTTGTCGTACTCGATCTCCGGAAATATGATCTGCTCCTTGACGCCCATGTTGTAGTTGCCACGACCGTCGAACGATTTGGCCGAGAGTCCGCGAAAGTCGCGAATGCGCGGAATAGCAATCGACACCAGACGGTCGAGAAATTCATACATACGCTTGTCCCGCAGCGTAACCATGCACCCAACTGGATAGCCCCTGCGGATCTTGAACACGGCAATGGATTTGCGGGATTTGGTGACGACCGGCTTTTGTCCGGAAATTTTTTGCAGGTCTGCAACCGCGTTATCCATAACCTTCTTATCCGCGACCGCTTCTCCTACACCCATATTCAGCGTGATTTTGCTGATGCGCGGCACTTGCATCGCCGTTTTATAGCCAAACTGTTTCATCAACTGTTTGACTGCTGTGTTCCGGTAGAGCGCTTGCAAGCGGGGCATGTCTGTCTACTTTTTTCAGGCGTCGACCATTTCGCCGTTGGACTTGAAATAACGCACCCGGCGCCCGTCATCCAGTACTTTAACGCCGACACGGTCGGCCTTCTGCGTGGCGGGATTAAATAGCATGACGTTGGAAATATGAATCGGCAGTTCCTTGTCGACAATACCGCCGGGGTTGTTTTTCGTGGGATTGGGTTTCTGATGCTTTTTTACCTTGTTGATCCCTTCCACCAGCACATGCTCGGCATCGACCATGCGCAACACCGAGCCGCGCCGGCCTTTATCCTTGCCGGTAGTCACGATAACATTGTCGCCTTTCCTGATTCTGCGCATGAATTACTTCCTTACAATACTTCCGGAGCCAAAGACACTATTTTCATGAAGCGCTCGGTGCGCAGCTCGCGCGTCACCGGGCCGAAAATCCGCGTTCCAATCGGCTCCAGTTTGGGGCTCAGCAGCACCGCCGCGTTGCCGTCAAATTTGATGAGAGATCCGTCCACGCGGCGAACTCCTTTCGCGGTGCGCACGACCACCGCATGATAGATTTCACCTTTCTTGACTCGCCCACGCGGTACCGCCTCCTTGACGCTCACTTTGATAACGTCGCCGATGCCGGCATAACGGCGCTTCGATCCGCCGAGCACCTTGATGCACATGACGGAACGTGCGCCCGTGTTGTCCGCGACGTCCAGCACTGTCTGCATTTGAATCATTTTGGTTCATATCTCCAACTTAACCCGCCAATACTTACTCGAGTTGACGGTCAGTCTTGGATCCCGTCAGGCAAGAAACGCTAGGCTCTATAACACGTGCATCGAAAGACCGTGAATTATAAAGGTCATCAACTCCCAAAGCAAATCAAATGACACGTGCTTTCTCGATCAGCTTGCTCACCCGCCAAGCCTTGGTTTTGGAAATCGGCCGGCATTCTTCGATCAGCACGATATCGCCCTCGTGGAACTCGTTCTTGTCGTCGTGCGCATGGTACTTCTTGGAACGGGTGACGATTTTGCCGTACAAGGGGTGCCGTACCTTGCGCTCGACCAGTACCGTTACGGTTTTATCCATTTTGTCGCTGACCACACGTCCGCTCAGTGTGCGTTTGGATGCTTCGCTCATGGCCGTCGCGCCTTTTCAGTAAGCACGGTTTGTACGCGGGCAATATCCCTGCGTACTTTGCGCAATTGGCTGAAATTCGCGAGCTGTTGTGTCGCCTTTTGCATGCGCAGGCCGAATTGCGCCTTAAGCAGATCCGCCAGCTCCTGCTTAAGTTCCGCTTCCTGCAAACTTCTTAATTCGCTGATTTTCACCGTCTACCCCATTTGTCGCATCACAAATGTCGTCAATATCGGCAACTTGGCCGCTGCCAGGCGGAACGCCTCGCGCGCCGATTCTTCGTTCACACCATCCATTTCATACAACACTTTGCCGGGCTGAATTTCAGCGACGAAATACTCCGGGGTGCCCTTGCCGTTACCCATGCGTACTTCAGCCGGTTTTTGCGAAACGGGCTTGTCGGGAAAAATACGGATCCAGATGCGCCCGCCGCGTTTGATAAAATGCGTCATGGCGCGGCGCGCCGACTCGATTTGACGCGACGTCAGGCGGCCGCGCGTAACCGCTTTCAGGCCGTATTCGCCAAAGCTTACCTTATTGCCGCGCGTGGCCACGCCGGTATTGCGGCCTTTCTGCTGTTTGCGGTATTTGGTTCTAGCGGGCTGCAGCATCTATCGCTCCTGGCTTCACTTTTTTGCTTTGCTCGCGCCGCGTGTAGTTTTGGACTTGCTCTCGGTCGTCGCGCTTGCCGCTTTGGCTTTAGGCGCAGCACGTGGTTTGGTCTTGCCTTTGATTTCGACTTGAACTTTGCGCTTGGCCTCGGCTTCACGCCTGGGCTTGGCCTTGGCTCTCACGATCTCTGCCGGCTTGACTTTGGGCTCACTTGGCTTGAGCGTCGGCTTGGGTTCAAGTTCGCGCGGTGCCTCAACCTTGGCTTCGATTTCACTGCGTTGGGGTTGAGACTTGATCTTCCTTTCCATTTCCAGAGGCGGTGCAACCTGCGGCTGCTCGGTTTGCCCCATCAATTCGCCCTTGAATACCCACACCTTGATGCCGATCACGCCGTAGGTGGTTTTGGCTTCGGCAAAGCCGTAATCAATGTCGGCGCGCAAGCTGTGCAGAGGCACCCGACCTTCGCGATACCATTCACTGCGCGCGATTTCAATCCCGTTAAGCCTGCCCGAGCTTGCGATTTTGATGCCCTGCGCGCCCAGGCGCATGGCATTGGTGATCGCACGCTTCATGGCGCGCCGGAACATGATTCGCTTTTGCAGTTGCTGAGCGATGCTCTCGGCGATCAGCTGCGCGTCCAGCTCGGGTTTGCGGATTTCCTCTATATTAACGTGCACCGGGATGTTCATTAGCTTTTGCAACTCAACTTTCAGAGACTCGATGTCCTCGCCTTTTTTCCCGATAACGACCCCGGGCCTCGCACTGTAAACCGTTATCCGGGCGTTCTTCGCGGGCCGCTCTATGACCACTTTTCCGACAGCCGCGTGGCTCAGCTTGTTTCTCAGAAACTCGCGCACTTTAATGTCCTCGTTCAGCATTTCCGGAAAATGCTTGCTGTTCGCGTACCAGCGCGAGCTCCAGTTACGGAGCACGGAGAGGCGAAAACCGGTTGGATGAATCTTCTGTCCCATGATGCTCCCTTATTTATCACCTACCGTCACATAAATGTGGCAGCTAGGCTTGGTAATGCGGTAGCCGCGGCCCTTGGCGCGCGCTGCGAACCGTTTGACGCTCGGCCCGCGTTCGACGTAGATGGTGGTAACTTTGAGCTCGTCGATGTCCGCCCCGTCGTTGTGCTCGGCATTGGCGATCGCCGATTCCAGAACTTTCCTGATAATCCCGGCGCCTTTCTTGGGGCTGAATGCAAGGATGTTAAGCGCCTTGTCCACCGGCAAGCCGCGAATCTGGTCCGCTACCAGCCGCCCTTTTTGCGCTGACAGACGCACACTTCGCAATACGGCGGACGTTTGCATCGAGTTCTCCTATTTTTTCTCCGCTTCTTTCGCCGGTTCTTTCGCTGCTTCTTTCGCCGGCTCTCTTCCCGCTTCTTCAAGTTCAGAGGTTTTCCTCTCGGCTGAATGGCCCTTGAAAATGCGGGTGTGGGAAAACTCGCCGAGCTTGTGTCCCACCATGTTTTCGGTGACGTATACCGGAACGTGTTGCTTGCCGTTATGCACCGCAAACGTGAGGCCCACGAAATCCGGCAGCACGGTGGAGCGCCGCGACCAGGTTTTGATCGGCCGCTTGTCATTGGTCGCACGCGCCGCGTCCACTTTTTTCATGAGGTGGATATCCACAAACGGTCCTTTTTTGACGGAGCGTGACATGGTTTTGCTTTAGCCTTTGGATCCTTTAACTGCATGGCGCCGACTTATAATCATTGCCGCAGTTCGCTTGTTGCGACGCGTCTTGTAGCCCTTGGTTTGCGTGCCCCACGGACTTACCGGAGGTTGTCCGGCAGCGGTTTTGCCTTCGCCGCCGCCGTGCGGGTGATCGATCGGATTCATCGCCACGCCGCGCACTGTCGGTCTTATCCCGCGCCAGCGCTGCGCGCCTGCTTTGCCGATGGAACGCAGCGAATTTTCCTCGTTACCGACTTCGCCGATAGTAGCGCGACATTCGATATGCACTCTGCGAATTTCTCCTGAACGCAGGCGCAGCTGCGCGTAGCTACCCTCGCGCGCCAGCAGTTGCACTGAGGTACCGGCCGCGCGCGCCAGCTGCGCGCCTTTGCCCGGCAGCATCTCCACGCAATGCACGATGGTGCCGACCGGAATATTCCTGAGCGGAAGCGCATTGCCACTCTTGATCGGCGCTTCAGGCCCGTTCACCAGTTGCGCGCCTGCGGTTACTCCCTTGGGCGCAATGATATAACGGCGCTCGCCGTCGGCATAACATAGCAGCGCAAGCCGCGCGCTGCGGTTCGGGTCGTATTCCAGACGCTCCACTTTGGCCACGACACCATCCTTGTCGCGGCGGAAATCGACTTTCCGGTAATGCTGCTTGTGGCCGCCGCCTTGATGGCGCGTCGTGACATGACCCCAGTTATTGCGACCCGCACGTTTCGCCTGGCGTTCAACCAACGGCGCATATGGCGCCCCTTTGTGTAATTCCCGGCTCACCAGCTTGACTACGGCGCGGCGCCCGGGTGACGTGGGTTTTACCTTGACCAGAGCCATTATTTATTCTCCGCTGCCGCGAAATTGATGTCGTGGCCGGGTTTCAGGCACACGTAGGCTTTCTTCCAGTTGTTGCGGCGCCCTGTGTAACTTCCGAAGCGCTTGGCTTTGCCCCTCATGTTCGCCACCTGCACCGACAGCACTTCGACCTTCTTGTCCTTGGAGCTGAACAAAAACTCGATCGCAGCCTTGATCTCCGTTTTGGTTGCGTCCGGCAGCACGCGTATTACGACTTGCCCGTGCTTGTCCCCCAGGCGCGTGCTTTTTTCGGAAACCTGCGGCGCGAGGATAATTCGCATCAACCGTTCCCGGTTGAGAGCGCTCATGTCAGCAGCTCCTCGATTTTTTGTACCGCGCCTTTGGTCATCAGTACGTTGTGGAAGCGAATCAGGCTCACGGGGTCGGTTTGGCCGGGCTTGATCACGCATATATTTGGCAAGTTGCGCGATGACAAGTAGAGATTCTCATCCAAGTTGTCGGTAATGATCATCACGTTTTCAAACCCCATGCTTTTTAATTTCTGCACCAGGAGCTTGGTCTTTGGCGCCTGCACGCTGAAATCCTCGACGACCGAAAGGCGGCCTTCGCGCGCCAGCTGCGACAAAATCGAGCACATTCCGGCGCGGTACATTTTTTTATTTACTTTCTGGCTGAAATTTTCGTCGGGCAGATTGGGAAAAATCTTGCCGCCCCCGCGCCATAGCGGGCTGGATGCCATTCCGGCGCGTGCACGACCCGTGCCCTTCTGGCGCCATGGCTTGCGCGTCGACTTGGCAACGTCGCTGCGCCCTTTCTGCGCGCGCGTCCCGGCTCTGGCATTGGCGAGGTAAGCGGTCACCACCTGATGCACCAGTGCCTCGTTAAATTCGCGCCCGAACAGGACGTCAGAAGCCTCGATGGTGGACGGCTTGCCTTTTTCTTTGATCAGCTTAAGTTCCATTATCTTCCCGCTTTCACTGCCGGCCGCACGATCACGTCGCCGCCGTTGGCTCCAGGCAGCGCGCCCTTGACCAGCAACAGCTGACGTTCGGCATCAATTCGCAGTACTTCCAGATTGAGCGCGGTGCGCTTCACATTGCCCAATTGTCCAGGCATGCGCTTTCCCGGAAAAACGCGTCCCGGGTCCTGCGCCTGGCCTGTCGATCCCGGTTTATTGTGGGAAACCGAGTTGCCGTGGCTTGCGCGGTTTGATTTGAAATGATGCCGCTTAATCACTCCGGCAAAACCCTTACCCTTGCTGGTACCGCTGACGTCGACTTTCTGTCCGACTTTGAAAATATCCACGCCGATGGCCGCGCCCACCTTCAGGTTGGCAAGTTCTTCCTGGGCAACTCTGAATTCCCTGAGGCCGCCGCCTGCTTCCACCGCCGCTTTGGCAAAATGTCCAGCCGCGGGCTTGTTGACGCGAACCGCGCGGCGCTTGCCGTAGGTGACTTGCACCGCGGCATAGCCGTCGGTCTCGGGCGTTTTAATCTGGGTAACGCGGTTGTTTGAAACATCCAGCACTGTAACCGGCAGCGTCTCGCCGTCATCGGTAAAAATGCGGGTCATTCCAATCTTGCGACCAACCAGTCCTAAACTCATTTTCTTCACCTTGTAAGGCGCCGGTTGCGTGACCGGCAGTTCTTTAATCGTGAAACGACGCTAACCTTTCACGTTTCACGTTCTACAACTTAATCTCCACATCGACGCCCGCGGGCAAATCCAGCTTCATCAGCGCGTCCACCGTTTTGTCGGTAGGATCAACGATGTCCATCAAGCGTAAATGAGTGCGAATTTCGAATTGGTCACGGGAGGTCTTGTCGGCATGCGGAGAACGCAGCACGTCAAAGCGTTCGATGCGCGTGGGCAGAGGCACGGGTCCTTTTACCACCGCCCCGGTGCGTTTCGCAGTCTCGACAATTTCCAGCGCCGACTGGTCGATCAGGCGGTAATCAAAAGCCTTCAGGCGAATGCGTATTTTTTGGCTTTGCATGACGTTATTCGATTATCTTCGCGACCACGCCGGCGCCCACGGTGCGGCCGCCTTCGCGGATGGCGAAACGCAAGCCCTCTTCCATGGCAATCGGGGCAATGAGCGCCACCGTCACCGTCACATTGTCCCCCGGCATCACCATCTCGGTG
>DATIXX010000027.1 GCA_035518095.1 Burkholderiales bacterium
GTGTATAGCTTCACTTCCGCCGCAAGTGAAGAACCAATTTTCCCATCCACCCGCAGTTCCTCAAGCTTTTTCTGGACATGACGCCGCACTTTTCTAATATGCTGCCAACGGGTAAGCAATTCTTCGATTTTGTCGATCTGAGGCAGCTCGTGCCACTGTTCCAAAAAAATACTGCCATCCGCATTGCCTTTCAAATAACTCCAGACCTCCTCTGAAGTAAAACTTAGAATCGGGGCAAAAAGCCTGACCAGGCAGTGCGCAATATGGTAAAGAGCATTTTGTGCCGAGCGGCGGGCAGGTGAATTCCGGCCCGCGGTATAAAGCCGGTCCTTGAGTATGTCCAGGTAAAAAGCGCCCAAATGCTCGGAGCAAAATTGATGAAGGCTTTGCGCGACGAAATGGAATCTATATTCTTTGTATTCGCCCGTTACGTTTTTGATATCCACGAGGTCGTAAAGAACAGGGTCGAGGATATTTTTTTCAACATCGGCGGCCAATCCTTCTTGCAGCACACGACACAGCGCCAGCATATAGCGGTCGATTTCCAGCCATTGCTCCACCGGCTGCGCATGCTTTATTGGTTCAAAGTCTGCAATGTTGGCGAGCAGAAAGCGCAAGGTGTTGCGGATGCGACGGTAGCTTTCCACCACGCGCTTCAATATCTCATCAGAAATCGAGAGCTCGCCGGAATAATCAGTTTGCGCAACCCACAGGCGCAAAATATCCGCACCAAGCGTGTCTACGACTTCCTGCGGTGCAATCACGTTGCCTTTTGATTTACTCATCTTGTGGCCCGCGCCGTCAACCACAAAACCGTGCGTCAGCAAGCCGTTATAAGGCGCACGTCCGTCCAGAGCACAACCCGTCAGCAACGACGAATGAAACCAGCCCCGGTGCTGGTCCGAACCTTCAAGATAAAGATCGGCGGGATAATGCTGGTCGTTGCGCTGCCGTAAAATGGTAACGTGCGTGGTGCCGGAGTCAAACCAGACATCAAGCGTATCGCTCATCTTGATATAATCCTGCGCCCCATCTCCCAGCAATTCCTTCGCGTCAAGTCTGAACCAGGCTTCGATTCCTTGCTGCTCTACCCGTTTGGCGACTTCCTCTAGGAGCTCGAGGGTGCGCGGGTGCAGCTCGCCGCTTTCCTTGTGAATGAAAAAAGGAATCGGCACTCCCCAATTGCGTTGACGAGAGATGCACCAGTCGGGACGGCTGGCGATCATGCCGTCCAGTCTTGCGCGGCCCCATGCCGGATAAAACTGGGTCGCGTCAATCGCTGCGATTGCGCTCTGGCGCAAAGTGCTCCCTTGCCTTTTCGGTTCATCCATACCGATGAACCACTGATGAGTGGCGCGGTAAATGATCGGTGTCTTGTGGCGCCAGCAATGCGGGTAGCTGTGCCGCACCTTTTCCGATTTCAGCAGGAGGTTTCTTTTTCGCAATTCGGTGATTATCACCTCGTTGGCGTCCCAGACGGAAAGGCCGCCGACCAACGGAATGTTCTTGTAGAATCGGCCGTCACTTCCTACCGGGTTGTCCAGTGGCAGATTATATTTCTGGCCGATGACGTAGTCGTCCAGCCCATGCGCTGGTGCCGTGTGCACCAGGCCGGTTCCCGCTTCCAGCGTCACATGTTCGCCAAGAATGATGGGCACTTTACGCTCGTAAAGCGGGTGATTTAGGACCAAGTGTTCGAGTTCTTTGCCTTCACATGAACGGCGAAAGACATCGTATTTCAATCCATATCGATTCATGCAAGACGCCACAAGATCCGTGGCAAGAATAAGCAAACATTTAGGCGCTTGGACCAGGGAATAATAAATTTTTGGGTTTACGCATACCGCCTGATTTGCCGGCAACGTCCATGGAGTGGTAGTCCAAATCACCGCATAGGCTGGAAGGTTCGGTAATTCATCGAGGGCAAATATGCCCTTCAACTTATTTGGATCAACCACCTTGAAAGCAACGTCAATTGCATCAGAAGTCTTGTCTTCGTATTCCACTTCGGCTTCAGCCAGTGCGGAACCGCAGTCAATGCACCAGTTCACCGGCTTCTCACCTTGATACAGATAGCCGTTGCGTAAGATTTGCCCGAGCGCGCGGATTTCCTCGGCCTCAGTCCGGAAGTTCATCGTCAGATACGGATTATCCCAGTCCCCCAGAACACCAAGCCTGATGAAATCTGCCTTCTGCCGCACAATTTGCGAGAGGGCGTACTCGCGGCAAAGCTTGCGGAATTTTTCGGGTTCCATGTTTCTGCCGTGCAGCTTTTCCACTTCGTGCTCGATCGGCAAACCATGACAATCCCATCCGGGCACATAGGGCGCGTCGTAACCCGCCAGCGTTTTGCTCTTAACGATTATGTCCTTGAGAATCTTGTTGACCGCATGCCCTATATGGATATCGCCGTTGGCATAGGGCGGTCCATCGTGCAGGACGAATTTCTTAGAGCGGCCGTGTGACGCCTCGCGGATTTTCTGGTAAAGCTTTTTGGCTTCCCATTCTTTGATCATCGCCGGCTCTCGTTTGGGAAGATCGCCGCGCATGGGAAAATGCGTGTCAAGTAAATTCAGCGTTTTTCTGTAGTCCGCCATTTCATTCAGGGCCGCTGTGCTGCGATCGCGAAGAAAAATTCCTTCGCCCGTTCCACGTCCAAAGAAATCTGCTGAGTCAAGGCTTTGAGGTCTGTATATTTTACCTCGTCGCGCAGCTTGTGCAGGAAACGCACCTGAACATGCAGCCCATAGATATCGCGCTCAAAGTCAAACAAATAGACCTCAAGCAGCGGCAGGTCGTTATCCTTGACCGTCGGCCGCACGCCCAAACTTGCTACTCCCTTCAGCGGTTGCCCCGAAATTCCAGCGATCTCAACCGCGAAAATTCCACGGAGCGGCGGGCGCAGATGCTTGATCCTGATGTTTGCGGTGGGAAATCCAATTTTGCGTCCGATCTTATCGCCGTGCGTAACTCTGCCGCTGATGCTGTACGGTTTTCCCAGCAGTGCGGCAGCCTGTTTCAGGTCGCCTCGAGCCAACGCGTCGCGCACCATGGTGCTGGAAACGCGCTGTCCTTTGACCACAACAATCGGCATAACGGATACTTCGAAACCCAGTGTCTTTCCCGCCGTTTGCAACATCGCAAGGTTGCCGGCGCGGCTTCTGCCAAAACGGAAGTCTTCTCCCGCAAGCAACCATTTGGTATTGAGCCCCCGGGAAACGACATAGTCGATAAACTCGTGCGCGCTCAGGCTCGCGAAATTGCGGTTGAAGCGGCAAATATGCGTGCGTTCCAAACCGAGCGACGCAAATGCTTCGAGCTTTTCGCGTAAATTGCTCAAGCGCGCAGGCGCTGATGATGGTGTAAAAAATTCGCGCGGGTGGGGCTCGAAGGTCAGTACGCATGAAACCAAGCTCTTGGACTTCGCATTTTCGACGAGACGCGCGAGCATTTCGCGATGTCCGATATGTACGCCGTCGAAATTACCAATAGTCAACGCGACCGGCGCTAAAGCCTTGTCGGGGACGCCCCGCGAAATCAACATGAGAAGACGCGCAGAAAAATTTGGATTCTACAGTGAGTTGCTGCCAGCGGCTACTATGCAGGTGCAGCGAACGTGCAGGATTTGTCCCCTTGCGAGCGCAGGCGACCCGGCTTGAACTTGTGGAATCGAATTGCGGCGAGGGAACTCAGCCAGCGACTGCTGCTTGTGTCTCGCGCAGAAGCTGTGTGAATTCCACATCCGCTTCCGCCACTTCGCGGAAGACGGCGCCAAGGAAAATTAGAGCGGGAGCTTGAAGGTTCCAATGTACGGCCTCGCTTAAGCCTGAAAGCGTGGTTTGGAACCGCCGGGATTCGGGAAGGGTCGCTTTTTCTACCACCAGGGCCGGAGTTTCCGCAGGCAAACCTTGCGAAATAAGTAATGCAGAGACCTCGCGTGCTTGGCTGGCAGCCATGTAAAGCACTGCGGTGTCCGCGGCAAGCACGCTTTTCGCCCAAGCCGTCGCTTCCTCCCCTTCACCAACGCGCGGGGTGACAAACACCACGCTGCGGCTCATTCCTCTGCGCGTAAGCGACACGCCGATCTCGGCGCTTGCTCCCAAGGCAGAGGTCACGCCGGGTACGATTTGATATTCGATGCCGGCTTTTTCGAGAGCGGCGATTTCCTCGTGCGCGCGCGCAAACAGCATGGGATCGCCCCCCTTGAGACGCACAACGATCCGGTATTTATGCGCCGCTTCCACCAGATTACGGTTGATGAAACGCTGATCCGTGGAAATGCACGAGCAGCGCTTTCCGACCGCCACTTTTCTGGCACGGGAGGCAAAGCCCAAAGTATCCGGATGCACCAGCGCGTCGTAAAACACGATGTCAGCAAGCTTGAGAATCTCGGCGCCGCGCACTGTGATCAGATCCGGTGCTCCGGGTCCGGCACCGATCAAATATACCTTGCCGGTCATGAAGCCGCCCCAACAATAATTCCGGCCGCGACGGTATTATTGGTGGCATCATCAATCATCATGAAGCCGCCGGTGGCGCGGTTTATGCTGCACGTGCCGGCCATGAGCTGCGCTTTGTTGCGGCAGATCATCGTCAAGCGGCCGCTGTCTGAGGCAGCGCAGATTTGGTTTTCGACGCGCCAACCAGTGCCGGCAGAGCCCCTGTAAGGTCAAGCTGGCGGTCGTGGCTGACACACAATTCGGCGACCTCCACGGTCCAACTGTCCAGCTTGGCGAACAAGGGTTTGAGTTCTTTTTCAGTCCACCCTTCGGAATCACGTGCGAAGGCCGCACCAAATTCCGCCAGTTGCTTGCCGAGTCCAGGCTGGTCCGATAACAGGCCAACAAGATCGGCGCCGAGATTGGCAAGGTTCTCCTGCTTGTTGTTGCCGCCTAGCAGATGTATTACGCCCTGCCCGATCAAGCGCGCAATCGCTTCGGCGCATTTCACAGCATCGCCGTACTTGCGCTGGAACATCAGCGCGTTACGGTAGCTGCGCTCGTGCGCTGCCTCAAAGAAGTTCGAGCCTACCAGCATCTGAGTGGCACCAGCACATTCCCCGCCGCCGAGTTGCAGCACCTTGAAGTCCTTGTTATCGCCATGATCGCGCAGTACCGAGCTGACTTCGGTTTCAGGCACCTGCACCAAGTCGGCAAGTAGCTCGTTGAAATACTGTATGCCCCGACGGCGCGTCCAGTAGAAAAAAGTTTCCTCCGGCAGATGATCCTCTTGGAAAGCTTCGCGCACCCGCCTTACCGCGCTTTCGATGCGCACTGCCGGAACGGAAGGGCCTTTGAACCCGAGTCCTCCGCCTGCAAGGCCATTGCCGCCGAAATAAGTCTGGTAATGCGGAATCAATTTCCCATGCATTCGTTTGCCTTCCCCATAGATTCCGATATCCCCCATTTCGGGCTGGGCGCAGCCGTTGTGGCAGCCTGAAACCCGAATGCGCAGATCTCCGCCTACAGCATTCCTCAGCTTAGGGCCGAGCAGTGTAGACGACGTGATGCCGAGGCGGCAGGTGGAGGTGCCGGGACAGGCAACTACGTTGTCACCCGCGTCCGGTTCGCGTAATCCCAGCGCTGCGATCGCACTGCGCAGCGAATCGAGTTCGGCTTCGGGCACATTGATCACCATTAAGTTCTGGTCCTGGGTAGTGCGGATTTCATCCAAACGGTGCGCTTCAAGCGCCTTGGCAATGCCGCGTAATTGTTTCGCATTCAGGTGCCCAATGGGCACACTGATGGGAAGCAACGCAAGGCCCTGCTGCTTTTGCGGCACAACGTGGCGCGGAGCACCCGGTCCGCAGATTTCTCCGTCGCCACCGATTTTCCATACCCCTTTGGTATAAGATTGGTTGGCTAGCGCTTGCTTAATTCGTGCCAGTTCCTCGCGGTATTTTTCAATGAAGCCTTCGGGCCCGAACTTATCCACCAGAAACTTGATGCGAGATTTCGCGCGCTTAGTGCGGTCTGAATACTTATTGTGCAGCGTGACGATCGCTTCCATTGTGTGCAGCAGGTCTTTTTCCTCAATGAATTCTTCAACCACGATGGCTTCGTGCGGTTTGTGTCCGAGTCCGCCGCCCGCCAGGACCTTGAATCCGAAGCGGTCGCCTTTTTTTACTGCGATGATCCCCATGCAATGCAGCATGCCTTGCGCGCAATCGGCCTCGCAGCCGGATAAGCTGATCTTGAATTTTCGCGGCAGCTGCTGATTAAGCGGATTGCGCAAAAAATGGTTCACTGCGCCGTCCAGGTGTCGGGTCACATCAGTATGTTCCCGCGGGCAGATTCCTGCCATAGGGCAGGCCGTAATATTACGAATGGTATTGCCGCACGCTTCCCGGGTGGTCAGCCCGGCGTCCGCAAGTTTCCTCAGCACCGTCGGGGTATCGTGAGTCGGGACGTAGTGCATCTGAATATCCTGCCGCGTGGTGATATGCACCAGGCCGTGCTTTGAATACTTTTCCAGTAACTCTGCAATCGCATTCAGCTGTGACGCGTGCAGTCGCCCGCCGGGGATTTTGATGCGCACCATGTGCACGCCCTCCTGGCGCTGGCCGTACACGCCCATCTGCAGGCGCGTCGCAGTGAAGCGGTCGGCATCCAGTTTGAGATTTAGAAAATCCTCAACTGCCTGAGCGTAAGCCTGGATTTCCTCTCGGTTTGCCAAATTGTGAAAAGCCATCAGCGTGACTCCTGGTTATCAGATTTCACCACGCCAGCCTACCGCCGATGACTACCAGGACGCTGGCGAGATCCCTTCTCAACGTCCGTTCCGGAATTTGTGCGCCGACATCACTGGTGAAATAAATGCCCCGTAGCGAGCCGCCGCCGACGCCCGTAAGCCCGACGATAAAGCCGACTGCAAAACCCGATATCCTGTAAAAGAAGTCCATTTTTGCAACCAGTTGATATTTCTTGCCGGAAACAGAGATTCCTAACGGAATGAAATGGTATCAACTCCCTTATATATTCCAAAATAACATTATGTTAGGATGTTATAACTAATTGTTATTTGGGGAGCAAGAATGAAATTGCAGCAGCTGCGCTATTTGTGCGAAGTCGTGCGCCAAAACCTAAACGTTTCTGGAGCCGCGCAGAAACTCCATACGTCGCAGCCGGGAATCAGCAAACAAATCCGACTTCTGGAAGAAGAGCTTGGGGTACAGATTTTCGTCCGCAACGGCAAGCGGGTCGTCGAAATGACCCCGCCCGGCAAAGTTATTCATTCCATCGCGCAGCAGATATTGCAGGAAACCGACAATCTAAAACGAGTTGGCGAAGAGTTCACGAATGAAGCAACAGGCAGCCTAAAAATAGCCACCACTCACACCCAGGCACGTTATGCTCTTCCACCCGCGATAAGCAAATTCACCGACCGCTACCCCAAAGTGAAGCTCAGCCTGCACCAGGGCAGTCCCACGCAAATTGCCCAATACGTGGCGTCCGGCGAGGCGGACATCGCGATCGCAACAGAAGCCATTGAACTCTTCAAGGATCTTGTAATGCTGCCTTGCTACCAGTGGAACCGTTGCGTGGTTACGCGACCCGATCATCCGCTCCTGAAACAACGACTGCTGACGCTCGAGGAACTGGCTAAATATCCAATCATTACCTACGACTTTGCCTTCGCCGGCCGCTCCAAGATTAACGGCGCCTTCGCCGCAAGGCGGCTAACGCCGAACGTGGTGTTGACCGCGATCGACTCGGACGTCATTAAACATTATGTGGAGCTGGGGCTCGGCGTGGGAATACTCGCAAAAATGGCGTTCGACCCCGAGCACGACAAGAACCTGCGCGCAATCGACGCAAGTCATTTGTTTGAATCGAGCACTACTCGCATCGGCATTCGCCGCGGCGCCTATTTGCGCGGCTATGTTTACGATTTTATCGAGTTATTTGCGCCGCATCTCACGCGCAAGGCGGTAGCGGCGGCAATGAGCGAAAACAAAGGATCTGATTATCAGCTGTAACGCATTACGCCGCACGTTTGGCAAAATCTTTGAACCTGAAACCCAGCGCCCACAGCGCGGCGAAGTAGCAGAGCGCGCCAAGGAAAACCACCCAGGTTAGTTTTCCCGCGCGGCTCAAACTTGAAGCCTGAAGCCAAGCGTGGTCGGCACCTGAAACCATCCACAGCACCGTGGCCATAAAATAAATTGCAACCCCGACTTTAAACGCGAATATTCCCCATCCCGGTTGCGGCTGGTAGATGCCATGCTTGCGCAAATGCGTGTATAGCAGCCCGGCATTGAGGCATGCCCCTAGCGCAATCGCCAGCGCCAGACCTGCATGCTTTAGATGCCAGATAAAGATCAGGTTCATGATTTGCGTGCTGACGAGCGTCGCGATCGCGATTTTCACAGGTGTCTTGATGTTCTGCCGGGCATAAAAACCCGGCGCCAGTACTTTCACGAATATCATACCCAACAAGCCCACGCTGTATGCGACCACCGCTTTTCTCGTCATCCATACATCGTTCGCGGTAAACGCCCCGTGGTAAAACAAGGTTGCAATCAGAGGCACCGCAAGCAGCGCGAGGGCTACTGCGGCCGGCAGCGCCAGCAGCAGGGTCAAGCGCAAACCCCAATCCAGGAGCTTCGTGTATTCTTCGCGCGATTGATCAACGTAATGTTTGGAAAGGCTCGGTAGCAGTATCGTGCCGAGGGCCACGCCCAGCATACCGGCAGGGAACTCCATCAGCCGATCGGCATAATAAAGCCACGACACGCTGCCGGTTACCAGAAACGAGGCGAAAATGGTGTTAATGACCAAGCTCACCTGGCTAATCGAGACACCGAACACAGCGGGACCCATGAGCCTGAGAATCCTCCATACGCCTTCATCGCCGAGATTAAGGCTAAAGCGCGGGAGCATCTTCAGTCGCGCAAGATGGGGGACTTGATATGCGAGCTGCAACACTCCGCCTATGAACACCGCCCACGCCAGCGCCTTGACCGGAGGATGTACGTAGGGAGCAAGCCAAAACGCGCAAGCAATAAATGAGAGATTGAGCAACACCGGGGTAAATGCCGGCACCGAAAACCGGCTGTAGGTGTTAAGTATCCCGCCCGCCAACGATACCAGTGAGATGAAAAGAATATAAGGAAACGTAATGCGCAATAACTGGACAGTTACCGCGAACTTTTCCGGTATTTCGGAAAAACCGGGGGCGGTGATGTAGACAATGAGCGGCGCAATAATCACGCCGAGCAAAGTCACCACGAACAGGCTTAGCGCCAGCAGGCCCGACACGTGATCCACCATCAACTTGGTGGCCTTATCCCCGCGCTGATTTTTGTATTCGGCAAGAATCGGCACGAACGCCTGTGAAAAAGCGCCTTCTGCGAACAGGCGGCGCAAAAGGTTCGGTATACGGAAGGCGACGAAAAATGCGTCGGAGAATAGGCCCGCTCCGAAAAAGCGCGCGATCACGGCATCTCTGATAAAGCCCAAGATGCGCGATATCAGAGTCATGCTGCTGACGGTCGCCAGCGCTCGCAGTAAATTCATCGAGCCGTATGGTAACCCGAATGCAGCATCATGCGCACCGGGTTTTAAGCGCAGCCCTCGGTTGCAAAGAGGCGCGAAGAAACGTATCATTCACCGCTTCAAGAATTGCATCACAGATCGCATGGCCAATATCGCATCCGCAAAAAAGCGCGCCAAACAGGCCGAATTCCGGCGTCGTCACAACTCGGGTCTGCACAGCACGTTGCGCAGCGCCGTGAAAAATGTGCGAAAAGCGATCGCTTCCGGCAACAAGGCGGCTGCGCAAGCGGCATTCAGGGAATCAGTGGGCATCATTGATTCCGTCGCCGACAAAAGGATCGTTCACAAAAACCAGGCGGCCCGGCACAAGAGCCGGCTCTCGCAGGCCGTTAAGGCGATGGCTTAGTGTTCTCTTAATTTCGGTTTGCCATTTCCTGACTTCGCGAACGCTCGAAAAGCGTTCAGGTCGAATATCGGGGGTTGCAATGCGCGTGCAATTGGCGCATAAAGCGGCTTTTTGAGGCCTGAAAATCTCGAATGCGCAAACCGGTCAGCCACATCCTCGTTATCAACGATGAAAATCTGGTATTGAAGGAGCTCATAAAGGGCCTCAATGCCGCCGCCCGTTCGCTCGACAATCCCCTGGGGATCAGCTTTACCGGAGTTACCACCGTGCGCGAAGCGTTACGCACCATCGAAGAAGACGGCGATCTCCAGGCAGTGGTGGTTGACGACACGCTCTATTCTTTGAAAATTGACAATAAGAATGGCTCGCGCAGCAAGCAGATGTCTGCGCTCAAGCTGGTGCAGAGAATCACCCGTTTCCGTCCGGAACTCGACATCTATATCTTGATAGCCAAGGAACAGGAAGATCAGGTGGTGGACCATCTGTTCGCCGAATCTGTGGACGGGTACTTCTACCGGGAAGAGCGCGACTACCGCGGCATGTACCGGATACTTAATGCGCAGATCCAGGAAAAAGCGCGCACGCCGTTTTACGACCAGTTGAAAAGCTACGTTTTAATGGCCAAGGATGCCTGGCATTCGCCCGGACACTCCAGCGGCGACAGCCTGCGCGACAGCCCTTGGGCCAGTGATTTTTACGAATTCATCGGCGAGCACGTATTCGATGCCGATCTGTCCGTGTCGGTGCCAATGCTGGATTCGCTGATGCAACCCAGCGGCGTAATACTGGAAGCGCAGAAAATCGCCGCCAAAGCGTTTGGCGCGCGGCGCACTTTTTTCGCAACCAACGGGACTTCTACCGCAAACAAGGTAATTTTCCAGACATTGATTGCGCCCGGAGAAAAGCTGCTGCTCGACCGCAATTGTCATAAGTCAGTGCACCATGGAGTGGTGCTGTCGGGCGCGCACCCAATCTATCTGGATTCCTCGGTCAACAAAAAATTTAGCTTGTTCGGTCCAGTGCCGAAGCGCGCCATTTTAAAAGCTGTCGAGGACCATCCCGACGCTCAGGCGCTGGTGCTAACGAGCTGTACTTACGACGGCCTGCGGTATGATTTGCAACCCATTATCGAAGCGGCGCACGGCCGGGGTATCAAGGTGGTAATTGACGAAGCCTGGTACGGTTTCGCCCGTTTCCACCCCGAGTTTCGTCCGACCGCGCTTGAATCAGGCGCGGACTACGCCACGCAAAGCACGCACAAAGTCCTTTCTGCGTTTTCCCAAGCAAGCATGATTCACGTCAACGACGCCGAATTCAATGAACATATTTTCCGTGAAAATTTCAATATGCACACGTCCACCAGTCCGCAATACACGATAATCGCGAGCTTGGACATCGCCCGCAAACAGGCGGTGATGGAAGGCTACAAGCTACTTTCCAGAACGCTGGCGTTGGCCAAGGAGCTGCGCGCGCAGATTAACTCCACCAAAGTGTTCCGCGTGCTGGAACTGGACGATCTGTTACCGGACGACGTGCGCGCGGACAACATCAAGCTCGATCCCACAAAGGTGACCGTGGATATTTCTGGTTGCGGCTACACCGTGGAGGATTTGCAGCAGGAATTGTTCGAGCGCTACAACATCCAGGTTGAGAAATCGACCTTCAATACGCTGACGCTGTTGCTCACCATTGGGACCACACGCAGCAAGGTATCGCGGCTGTATGACGCACTGATGCGCATTGCACGCGAGGGACGCGCCCCGCGCAGGCTCTACCAAACGCCCGAAATACCGCGCTTTACTAAGCTCAAGTACCTTCCCCGCGACGCGTTTTACTGCGGCGGCGAACTCGCGCCGCTGGTTGACGAAAAAGACCGGATTAACACGGCGCTGTTAGGGAGAGTGTGCGCCGACCAGATCGTGCCCTACCCTCCCGGTATTCCGGTTCTCGCGCCGGGACAGGTCATTACCGCCGAGATCATCCATTACCTGGTGGGACTGCTGCGCAGCCAGAAAAGAGTTGAATTGCATGGCATCGTATTTGACGGGTATCTGCCCACTCTGCGCATCCTGACCAAGCCCGAAGAAAAAGGTCTCAAGAAGCTGAAGGAATAAAATTTTATTCTCATCAAGAGTATAATTGCCCGTTTTTGAGCAAACACCATGTCTCATTTGATGAACACCTACGCAAGATTACCGATCGGCTTCGTCCGCGGCGAAGGGGTTTGGCTGTGGGACGGCCGCGGCAAGCGCTACCTGGACGCCGTATCCGGCATCGCGGTAAATACCCTTGGGCACGCGCACCCGAGGCTGGCCAAAGCGCTCACCGAGCAGGTACGCACCCTTATTCATACGTCCAATTTGTACCAAGTGCCGAAACAGGAAGAACTGGCGGCACGGCTCGTGGGCCTCGCCAATATGGACAACGCCTTCTTCTGTAATTCAGGAGCGGAAGCCAACGAAGCGGCCATCAAGCTTGCGCGCCTCTATGGCCATCAAAAAGGCATAGATAACCCGACCATTATCGTCATGGAAAAAAGCTTCCACGGGCGCACGATGGCGACATTAAGCGCCACCGGCTCGCGCCGGGTACAAGCGGGGTTCGAGCCGCTGCTGGGCGGATTCGCGCGGGTTCCCTACAACGACGTGAATGCAGTGGCGCAGGTAGCTGGCCATAACAAAAACATCGTTGCAATTTTGGTGGAGCCGATTCAGGGTGAAGCCGGAATCCGCGTGCCGCTGCCACTGCCCGATTACTTGCGCGGATTGCGCCGCATCTGCGATGAACACGAGTGGCTCTTGATGCTGGATGAAGTGCAATGCGGGATTGGCCGTACCGGCAAATGGTTTGCGCATCAATATTCCGGAGTCAAGCCCGACGTGATGACACTCGCCAAAGGTTTAGGATCCGGTGTGCCGATCGGCGCCTGCGTCGGGGCGGGGGCCGCGGGGGACGTTTTCAAACCCGGCAGTCACGGTTCGACTTTTGGCGGCAACCCGCTCGCCTGCGTCGCCGCGCTCACCACGCTTGCCGTCATTGAGGAAGAAAATCTTATGCCGCATGCGCTAAAGCTCGGCGCATTCATCCGCGATGGCCTGGCGCAAGCATTGGCGGGCGTCAACAATGTGGTCCAGATTCGCGGTGAGGGATTGATGATCGGTATCGAGCTGGCGCAGCCGTGCGGCGAGATCGCGGAACTGGCGCTGGAGCGGGGGCTGTTGATCAACGTCGCAGGGGAAAACGTAATTCGTTTGCTGCCGCCGCTGGTGATGCAGCAAGCGGAGGCGCAGCAATTAATTGATGGTCTTGGCGGACTGATTCTGGATTTTTCCCGGCAAACGGCTTCCGCCAATGCCCGCGCCTGACATCGATCATGCATACCCGGCATTTCTTGCAACTCAAGGATTTTGAGTTTCCAGAATTCGAATATTTGTTCGAGCGCACGCGCGTTCTTAAGGCCAAGCGGTCGCGTGGCGAACTCTATCAGCCTCTTCATGGCAAGACGCTCGCGATGATCTTCGAAAAACACTCAACCCGCACCCGGGTTTCCTTTGAAGCCGGAATGAACCAGCTCGGCGGTTCGGCGATGTTTTTGTCTCCGCGCGACACCCAGGTTTCCAGGGGCGAACCCATCGAAGACGTGGCGCAGGTAATTTCGCGCATGGTCGACATAGTGATGATACGCACATTCGAGCAAAGCATGATCGAGCGCTTTGCCGAGCACTCGCGGGTGCCGGTTATCAACGGCTTAACCAACGAATATCATCCATGCCAGATCCTGGGCGATATTTTTACCTACCTGGAACACCGCGGCTCGATCCACGGCAAAACCGTGGCATGGGTCGGCGACTCCAACAACGTTTGTAATTCGTGGCTGCAAGCAGCGAAGATTTTCAATTTCAATTTTCACGTTTCCTGCCCGCCCGGGTACGAGCTCGAGCCCAGGCGTGGCGAAAGCTATGCCAGCATGCACCTTGAATGCTTCGAAGATCCCCACGCAGCTGTATCCGGGGCCGACCTGGTCACCACCGACGTGTGGACCAGCATGGGCTACGAAAAAGAGAAGGAAGAGCGGAAAAGAGTGTTCGCTGACTTCAGGGTAGATGCGGAAATGATGGCATTAGCCAAACCCAGCGCATTGTTCATGCACTGTCTGCCTGCCCACCGCGGCGAAGAGGTCGCGGCTGAGATCATCGACGGCCCGCAGTCCGTGGTATGGGATGAAGCCGAAAATCGGCTACACACTCAGAAGGCACTGATGGAGTATCTGCTGCTGGGAAAGATTAAAGGCTAGTTTCACCGCAGAGGACGCCGAGGAAAAATATACTCAATAATTGGGTTTGCATTCCTCTGCGCCCTTGGGGTTCTCCGCGGTTCAAGATTTTTATGGATAAATCATGAGCGAAATTAAAAAAGTGGTACTCGCCTACTCGGGCGGGCTGGATACATCGGTCATCCTAAAATGGCTGCAGGTTACCTATAAGTGCGAAGTGGTGACATTCACCGCGGATATCGGCCAGAGCGAGGAACTTGAACCGGCGCGCGCTAAAGCCAAACAACTCGGTGTGAAGGAAATTTTCGTCAGCGACCTGCGCGAGGAATTCGTGCGCGATTTCGTATTTCCGATGTTCCGCGCAAACGCGATCTATGAAGGCGAATATCTGCTCGGCACCAGCGTTGCGCGCCCGCTCATTGCCAAAAAGCAAATTGAAATCGCGCGGCAAACCAGAGCGGACGCGGTCGCGCACGGTGCGACCGGGAAAGGCAATGATCAGGTGCGATTCGAACTCGGCTATTACGCGCTGCAGCCGGACATCCGGGTTATTGCGCCCTGGCGCGAGTGGGATTTGACATCGCGCGAAACGCTTGTGGCCTACGCAAAAAAACACGGTATTCCGGTGGAGGCGCAGCAGGCCGGCGGATCGCCATACAGCATGGACGCCAATCTGCTGCACATTTCCTACGAAGGACGCGGCCTGGAAGATCCCTCGAGGGAGCCTGAGGAAGGCATGTGGCGCTGGACAGTTTCGCCCGAGAAAGCGCCGGATAAAGCGGAATATCTCGAGCTTGAATATGCGCAAGGCGATATCGTCGCCATCAACGGCGCCCGGCTTAATCCCGCGGAAGTGCTGGGGGCGCTCAACCACGCAGGTGCCAAGCACGGCATCGGACGTCTGGACCTGGTGGAAAACCGCTACGTCGGCATGAAGTCGCGCGGCTGCTATGAAACACCGGGCGGTACCATCATGCTGAAAGCGCATCGCGCGATCGAATCCGTAACCCTCGACCGCGAAGTAGCGCATCTCAAGGACGAATTGATGCCGCGCTACGCGTCGCTGATTTACAACGGCTACTGGTGGAGTCCCGAGCGCAAGCTGATGCAGGAAATGATCGACAGCTCGCAAGCCAACGTAAACGGCCGGGTGCGGGTCAAGCTCTACAAGGGCAATGTCATCATCGCCGGGCGCGCTTCAAAGACCGATTCGCTGTTCGACCCGAAAATCGCAACCTTTGAAGACGATCAGGGCGCTTATAATCAAAAAGACGCGGCCGGCTTCATCAAGCTCAACGCGCTGCGGATGCGCATCGCCGCGAAACTAAAAAGCAAATCGTAATTGCAAAGGCGCAGAGCGAACTAAAATAGAATTCCGTCTCCGCGTCTGTGCGGTTAAATCACTCCCAAGGAGCAGATCATGCCGTCATTTGACATCGTCTCACAGGTCAACCAGCAAGAAGTGAGAAACGCGCTCGATCAGTGCAACCGCGAGATTTCCAACCGGTTCGATTTTAAAGGGTCGGATGCGCGCGTGGAGCAGAACGAGTACGTATTGACGGCGTATTCCGACGACGACTTCAAGCTTAAACAGTTGCTGGATGTGCTCAACGGCAAGCTCACCAAGCGCGGAATAGACCTCCGCTGCCTGCAAAAAGGTTCGATCGAAAAAGTGAGCGGCAACAAAGTAAAACAAATCCTTACCCTAAAAGTCGGGGTCGACGCCGAACTCGCCAAAAAAATTGTGAAGCTGATAAAAGACAGCAAGCTCAAGGTGCAAGCCAGCATCCAGGGCGATGCGGTGCGCGTTTCCGGCGCGAAGAAAGACACCCTGCAGGAAGCCATTCAACTGGCGAAAAAGTCCATCTCCGATTTTCCTCTGCAATTCGTGAATTTCAGAGATTAGACGGCGTGCGTCTCTGTTTCTTACGATAGCCCGCCGCTATGTCCATTGACGAAATAAACACCGAGCTTGAAGCCACCGACCTGGAGTGCGTGCGCGGTCGTCGCAGGCTATTTAGCGGCATGAATTTCGTGCTGCGCCCTGGCGATTTATTGCGCGTGACGGGTGCGAACGGCAGCGGTAAAACCAGCTTGCTCCGCATATTGTGCGGCCTGCTTTCGCCCGTCTACGGCAGTGTGCGATGGCGGGGCGCCGACATTCGCTCATTGCGGGAGGAGTACTGGCAGCAGATGTTGTACCTGGGACACGCACATGCAGTAAAAGGCGAGTTGACCGCGTTGGAAAATCTCGTTATTTCCAGTACCCTTGTCGGGCTTAAAGTAAACAGGAAACAGGCGCTTGTGGCTCTGTCCAGCCTTGGCTTGGCTGGATACGAGGCGTTGCCAGTCAAAATATTATCGCGCGGCCAGCAACGGCGCGTTGCACTGGCCCGGCTTTTTCTGTCTGAACAAATCCCGTTGTGGATTCTTGACGAGCCGTTCGACGCGCTCGACAGCCAAGCCGTGGATTGCGTCCGGCTGTTGATCACGCGACATCTCGCGCGCGGCGGGCGCGTAGTGCTCACGACCCACCAGGAGGTCAGTATCGAAAATCCGCGGTTGCAGTGTATAAGCCTCGACCCGCGGACAAACTGAATGTTTACAGTACTGCGCTGCGTAATCTATCGCGACCTGCTGCTCGCCGTCCGCAGATGGTCGGACGTGCTCACCGCTCTCCTATTCTTTGTCATCGCGGTAAGCCTGTTTCCGCTCGGTATCGGGCCCGAGCCGAATTTGCTGCGGACGATCGCGCCGGGCGTCATCTGGGTCGCCGCACTGCTCGCGTCGATGCTGTCTTTAAGCCGAATGTTTGCGGCCGATTACGCCGACGGCACATTGGAGCAAATGTTGCTGAGCGTCGCGCCTCTGGGCACAATCGTGGCCGCAAAAATAGTCGGACATTGGCTGGTTACAGGCCTGCTCCTGGTGCTGGTCACCCCGATTTTGGCGCTGCAATTTGATCTGCCTCAAAAACTTTTGGCGACCCTCACCCTATCCTTGCTGCTGGGAACGCCCGTGCTCAGTATGATCGGCGCTATCGGCGCTGCACTGACATTAGGTTTGCGCGGCGGTGGCGCGCTGCTGTCGTTATTAGTGCTCCCGCTTTACATTCCCGTGCTGATTATAGGCGCCGGTACCGTAGACACCGCTGCTGCGGGTTTGGACACCGAAGCGCATTTTCTGCTGCTTGCCGCCCTGCTCCTGGTGGCTGCGGCATTAGCACCTTGGGCAGCAGCGGCGGCGTTACGGATTTCGGCGGAATAAATAGGGTATCATGTTGTCAGACTTCGATTCGCCGCATTGGGGCAGGTCTCAGGAAATCAGGATTATTTGAATATGATGTATGTGACACCTGAAAACACGGTGGCGGGACAACAACAGCTCGTCGGCCATTTCAGCTGGTTCAAGTACTCATCGCCGCAAACGTTCTTCCGGCTGGCCGGGAAGCTCGCGCCCTGGTTCGCAGTCGCGGCGCTGGTTTTCGCCGTGGCGGGATTGTATCTCGCGTTTTTTGTCGCTCCCACGGACAGCCAGCAAGGCGAGGTCTACCGTATCATTTTCATCCACGTGCCCGCTGCCTGGATGTCCATGTTCATTTATGTCGTTATGGCGTTCTGGTCCGGCATGGGGTTGACATTCAATACGCGGCTGTCCGGCATGATGGCGAGCGCTCTCGCGCCCACCGGCGCGCTGTTCACGTTCCTGGCGCTGTGGAGCGGTTCCCTGTGGGGCAAACCGACCTGGGGTACCTGGTGGGTTTGGGACGCGCGCTTAACGTCGGAGCTTATCCTGCTGTTTCTTTATTTCGGTTTCATGGCGCTCAAGGCCGCGATCGATGATCCGCGCCGCGCCGACAAGGCGGGAGCGGTGCTTGCACTCACCGGGGTCATCAATATTCCTATCATTTATTTTTCCGTGCAATGGTGGAATACCCTGCATCAGGGCGCTTCGGTGAGCTTTACAAGCGCGCCGACCATGGCGGCCACCATGTTCGCCGGCATGATAGTAATGGCGCTCGCGTTCTGGATGTACAGCATCGCGGTTACGCTGATGCGAGTTCGGTGCATCATCCTTGAACGTGAATGTGACTCCCAGTGGGTGGCAGAATATATGGGCAGTGTCAAATGAACTGGGCAAGCTGGAACGATTTTTTGGCAATGGGTGGCTACGCACTTTACGTGTGGGGCTCCTATGCCGTGGTGTTCGCGCTTCTGGCAACGGAAATTGTGCTGCTGGCATTGAGAAAACGCAGAATCCTGCAGCAGCTTGATCGTATGCGCAACGCAGCGCGCGGGGGCATATTATGAAACCGCGGCATAAACGGTTCGCGGCAATCGCGGTGGGCATCGCCGCGCTCGGAGCGGCCGCGGGATTAGTGTTGAGCGCGCTCAACAAGAACCTGGTTTTTTTCTTTACTCCGTCACAAGTGGCGGCGAACGAAGCCCCGCGGTCGCGTGATTTTCGCATCGGGGGACTGGTCGTCCCGGGAAGCCTCAAGCGCCAGCAGGACGGCTACTCGGTGCAGTTTATCGTGACAGATACGGCGCGAAGCATCAAAGTAAATTATCGCGGTACGCTTCCGGATTTGTTTCGTGAAGGAAAAGGCGTGGTCGCGCAAGGACACCTCGGCCCCGATGGAATATTTCAGGCCAGCGAAGTGCTCGCCAAGCACGATGCGAATTATATGCCACCCGAGGCCGCGGATGCCGTCAAAAGGGCGCGTGCTATGGTCAAAAAAACCTCGCAGACGCTGGTAACGGATCCTCCGGACCCAGTGAAGAAACGCTGATGATTCCGGAAATCGGTCAGTTCGCGCTTGCGCTGGCGCTGGTTATTGCGCTGGCACAGAGCGTGATCAGTCTGGTTGGAGCTGCCAGAGGGGAGGCCGCATGGATGCGGTTCGCGCGCCCTGCGGCGCTGGGACAATTCATCTTCGTGGCAATCGCTTTCGGTTGTCTCATGTATTCCTTTATCAACAAGGATTTCTCTGTCGCCTTTGTCGCGGCCAATTCCAATTCCGCGCTGCCCCTGCAATATCGCATCGCCGCAGTTTGGGGCGGGCATGAAGGCTCGCTGTTATTGTGGGCGCTGATCCTGGGAGCGTGGATGGCCGCGGTAGGCATTTTCAGCCGCCGTCTTCCTGAAGATATGGTCGCGCGCGTTCTTGGCGTAATGGGATTGGTAAACGTGGGCTTTCTTTCGTTCATGCTGTTTACATCAAACCCGTTCGACCGTCTGTTCCCGGTGCCTCCCGACGGTCGCGATCTCAACCCGCTGCTGCAAGATCCAACCATGGTGCTGCATCCACCGGTGCTGTATACCGGTTACGTCGGGTTCTCGGTGGCATTCGCTTTCGCGATCGCAGCCCTGCTCTCGGGACGACTGGACGCGACATGGGCGCGCTGGTCGCGCCCCTGGACTATCGTTGCCTGGACGTTCCTCACGCTCGGAATTATGCTTGGCAGCGCGTGGTCGTATTACGTGCTTGGATGGGGCGGATGGTGGTTCTGGGATCCGGTGGAGAACGCATCATTTATGCCCTGGCTGGTGGGCACCGCGCTTATTCATTCTCTCGCGGTCACTGAAAAGCGCGGCACCTTTCGCAGTTGGACGGTACTGCTTGCGATTTTTGCGTTCTCGCTAAGTCTGCTGGGCACTTTCCTGGTCCGTTCCGGGGTGCTGAGTTCGGTACACGCCTTTGCGACCGATCCCAGGCGCGGCATTTTTATCCTGGCGTTTCTTACTGTGGTAGTCGGCGGCTCACTGGCGCTTTTCGCGTGGCGTGCGCCGCGCATCGGCCTGGGCGGAAGTTTCGATCCCGTTTCCCGCGAATCGCTGCTGCTCACTAACAACGTGCTGCTGGTGGCGGCTGCCGGCTCCGTATTGCTGGGCACGCTTTATCCGCTGGTGCTGGATGCGCTCGGCTTGGGCAAAATTTCCGTCGGGCCCCCGTATTTTGAAACCATATTTGTGCCGCTGATGACGCCTGCGCTGTTTTTGATGGGAATCGGCCCGCTCGCGCGATGGAAGAAAGCAAGCTTGCCCAAACTCGCGCAGCGCTTGCGCTGGGCCTTCGCGGTGAGTGTTGCGACCGCTCTGTTGCTTTCGTTCACGATTGGTCGCGCCAGCGTATGGGTAAGCCTCGGGCTGCTGCTCGCCTTGTGGATCGCTGCATCGGGCGTAGTAAATATTTGGGGTAGAGTCAGCAACAGCAGCGGAACAAGCTTGACGGCGCGATTCGCCGGTATTTCAAGCGCATATTACGGAATGCTGCTCGCGCATCTGGGGGTCGCGGTGTTCGTCGTCGGCGTGACACTGGAGAAAGGATACGATACACAGAAGGACGTGCGCATGGGCCCGGGCGCAACGGCGCAGGTTGGCGGTTATACGTTCCGCTTCGACGATGTCGAGCAAATAACCGGCCCCAACTACACCGCGGCACACGCTACGATCACAGCCATGAAGGACGGCAAGCTCATCGCAGTGCTGCACCCCGAAAAACGCGTTTACGCATCGCAGGAAAGCCCAATGACGGAGGCCGCAATCGATCGCGGCTTCACCCGTGATTTGTACGTGTCTTTGGGCGACCCGGTTGATTCCAGCACCTGGATCGTGCGCCTGCAATTCAAGCCATTCGTCCAATGGATTTGGGGCGGCTGCTTGCTCATGGCGCTGGGCGGATTGCTCGCGGCGCGCGACCGCCGGTACCGTGTCGAAACCCGGCGCCCGAGCATCGCGCCGTATACGGCGCCCAGTACGGCGGCGGCCGGAGTGCGCTTGGGCAGCACCGTGATTCGGGAGACCCTGCATTGAGGTACTACCTGGTGCTCGCTGTTTTCATCGCGCTGGTCGCGCTGCTTGCAGACGGCCTGACCCTCGACCCCCACGTGGTTCCTTCCCCGCTCATCAATAAACCGGCGCCGCATTTCGAGCTGCCGCAATTGCGCGATGCGAACAAAATTTTTTCGGAGCGGGATATGGTCGGAAAAGTGTGGCTGCTCAACGTCTGGGCGTCGTGGTGCGTGAGCTGCAGGGAGGAACACCCGGTGCTGCTCGAGTTCGCGAAGAGCAATGTGGTGCCGGTTTACGGGCTCGATTACAAAGACACGCGCGAGGACGGTGTGGCATTGCTGGAACGCTTCGGGGATCCATACCGTATCTCGGCCTTTGATTCGGAAGGTAAGGTCGGCATCGACTATGGCGTTTACGGCGTTCCGGAAACCTACGTCATCGACAAGCGCGGCGTGATCCGCTACAAGCAAATCGGTCCGATTACACCGGACATCCTGAAACACAAGATCATTCCGCTGGTGACCCGTCTCAATAATGGGTAAGGTGCTCGTCCTGATACTCGCCGCGCTGGCCATCGATATCGCGTACGCGGCAGATAGAGCGCCGGCGCAGGAAGACCCGCAGCTGGATCAGCGCGTCATGGCGCTCGCAGGAACTCTGCGCTGCCTGGTGTGCCAGAATGAGACGATTGCCGATTCGCCTGCGGATCTTGCGAAAGACCTCCGAAAACAAATCCGCGAAAAAATGCAGCAAGGCTTGAGCGACCGGCAGATCATCAATTACATGGTTGCGCGCTACGGTGACTTCGTTCTGTACCGGCCGCCACTGAAAGCCACTACGATATTGCTCTGGTTTGGTCCGCTGCTGTTCGTCGCGGCGGGATTAGGCGCGCTGTTTTACCGTCTAATGCGTCGCCGCAAGGACGCAGTGCTCGAGGTCTCGGAAGCGGATCGCGCACGCGCTGCGGCGCTGCTCAAATCCGACAGCCCAGAAATCCGATGAGCGCGTTCTGGATCGTGGCAGCATTTTTCATCGCCGCTGCGCTCCTGCTGCTCGTGCCCCCACTTCTGCGATACAGGGCCGGTGGCGGCGTATCGCGCAGTGCTTCAAATGTCGCGATTTATCGCGATCAGCTGCGAGAACTGGAAGCCGATATGCGCGCGGGCAACTTGAGCGCCGAACTTTATGAACAGTCGCGCCGTGAGATTGAAGGCCGGCTCCTCGAAGACTTAAGGCGCCCGGATAGCGCCGAAGCCCCAAGTAAAAAGTGGCGCAGCGCGGCTATTGTGCTCGCAATCATCATCCCATTGTGCGCAGTAGCTCTGTACTTCATGGTGGGAACCCCGCAAGCGCTCACGCCTGAGGGTGCGGCGCCCCATGGGCTGAACGCGCAGCAGATCCAAACGATGGTTGACCGCCTCGCGGAACGGCTTAAAGCGAATCCCGATGACGGCCAAGGCTGGCTGATGCTCGGACGCTCATATACCGTACTCGGGCGCTTTCAAGACGCTGCAAACGCATTCGCTAAAGCGGTTGAACTCCTGCCGAACGATGCCGAAGTGCTCGCGGATTATGCCGACGTATTGGCGACGGCGCAGGGCGGGCAATTGCAAGGTAAGCCAGAAGAATTGATCTCGCAAGCGCTCAAGATTGATCCCAATAATCCGAAGGCGCTGGCTCTGGCTGGGACAGTTGCTTTCAACAAAAAGGATTACCGGACCGCAGTGGACTACTGGGAACGCCTATTGCGCTTAGTGGCCCAGGAGGACCCTGAATTCGCGCGCCAAGTGAGCGCAAGCATCGCTGAGGCACGGCAGCTTGGCGGTTTGGCCAGCGCGCCCCGGACGGCGCCCGTGGCAACTGCTGCGCCGACTGCAAAAGGTCTCAGCGGCGTGGTAAAGCTCGCGCCCGAGCTCGCTGGAAAGGTTGCGCCCACCGATACGGTGTTCATCTTCGCGCGAGCGGCGAACGGCCCGCGCATGCCGCTTGCGATCATGCGCAAACAGGTACGCGACTTGCCGATAACATTCAAGCTGGACGATACCATGGCCATGGCGCCTGAAATGAAAATATCGAACTTCCCGCAGCTTGTGGTGGGTGCGCGCGTCTCGAAATCTTCGAACGCCATGCCGCAAGCCGGCGATTTGCAGGGGATGAGCGGCACCGTGACCAACGGTGCCGCGGGAATTACCGTTTTGATCAATACGGAAATACGCTAACTAACCCGGCAGCTTACTTAAGCGCGGCATAGAGCGCGTGTGGAAAACAGCAAGCCGCTACTGAAAAGTGAAATAATAGCTCACGCCGAAGAAGTTAACGACCTGATTGGGATTTTCAATTACAACCGTGCCGTCGTTGTAAACCCAGGCATTCCAAGTCCAGTCGCTGGTCTTAAAGCGGCTATAGTTGTACAGGAAGCGCACACCCATATTCTTATCAAACGCGTAAGTCGAATTGAGCTTCACACTCAAAATTTGGGTGTTTACACCAGGTACAGTTCCAACCGGCGCGGTGCTGATGGGGGGAACCAGGGCTTCGGTCGGATAGTTGTCACGGATACTGGAATATTCCACATCCGCGCCAACGCCGACTTTGCCTGTGATCTTGCCCTTCATTCCAAATCCAGCGGTGTCAGAAACCGTTCTGAGTTGGGCCTGCCAGATCGGATTTGCCGCCGTTGCCGGGCATATACCGCCGTTTACGGCAGCGGACTGGCAAGTTATCTGGCTAACGCGAACGTCGTTACGCGAATAAAAGGCATTTGCCTGCCATTTCTCACTGAACACATAGGTGCTATCGAGAGAATAATTCTGGGTCCAACCGGATTGCAGCCCAAGAGGTTGGAATTGTTGAACGTCTCTGCCGGAATAATCAACCCAGCCGCCGCTACCGAAAGCTTGGAATGACAAGTTATCCGTCGCCTGCCAGTTCGTCGTTATTTTCGCTGTGTTCGCAACGCGGTTTGCCTCATTAAGAGGTGCGATATCATTGCTGCCGAGTGGACTGGCCGTCGTCGGGTGAAACAGGACATTGGTATACCAGGGCGAACCCCAGCGGTCGGCGTGCGTAAAGGTCAAGGCGCCGGTGACGGTATCAGAAAGCGCGCGCCGCAACTCAGCTTGCTCGGTCAGCTCATTCGTCTTGGGCCTGTAGCTCACCGCGCGATAGTAAAATTCGTTGCGCTCCGTGATCAGGTAATCCACACCGCCGGTAAAACGAAAGCCCATGGGCAACTGGTAAAACGCTTGCAGCTTGTTGTCTATGGTCTTGAGCGAGCGCGGTTCATTGGTGCCATCGGTCGTCGAGTTTGTTGTTGTTGCTAGCGTGGCAGGAGTGAAAAATTCGTAGATCGGGGTCTCGTCGTTACGCTTTTCATAGTGGGAATTGGCCAATATCGAGAGCTTCGGCGTGATCTGGCTTGTCAAGCCCGCCTGCAACACGGTTGTGTCCAGCTGTCCCATAAGGTTGCTAGTGTGGGCGTTGGACGGAACGATAAAATCATCGTCCTGGATCTGGTAGGTATATGCGCCTGTAAAGGTGCCGCGCGTGTGCGGGGTAAAATTGTAAGCGGCGGTCACATGTGCTTGGTACGACGAATTGCTGGGCGGCAAAGCCATCTGAGTGAAAATAGCACTGTTGGGAATATTGAGCACGTTATTGGCATTTTCGAACCAGGTCCCGTAAAAACCTCCCGAAACCTGCAGCTTTTCGCCGGTGTAATTTAGAACTGCGTCTATCTGTTGCGTCGTTTGATCGATTGGGTCCGCAAGAAAATTCCACGTCGTGAAGGTGCCTTGACCCCACGGGCGCTCGCCGTTCTTATCTTCATGCTTGTATGTCAAGTCAAAACTGTATCCGGCGGGCAGAATCTTGTTCACATCCAGTGTGAATCGCTTGCGCTCGGTTTCGAATTCGACGCTTCGCGGGATCGTGCCGTTTATGACGTTGGTATTTGTGCCAATTCCCGTTAGCCCTGTGATTATTGTGAATGGGTTATAGCGGGGTATTTCGCTATAGTCCAGCGAAACACCCCAGTCGCCCTGGCGCTTAACCTCCGCACGCATTTCGCGGTCATCCAATGCCAGATCGCGCACTAAGAGCTTGTACCAGGTTCCGGTGTCGTTGTCGCGCTTGACAATGTCCCAATCCATCAACCCATAAAAGCCCCTTTGGTTCATACCGTTGTACTCTCCGAAGTACGCGGCGTTATTGTTGAATACAAAGCCAACTCCGTTGCTAACCGTGCTCTCGGGCGTAATCAGGCGGTAAATTTCAGCCTCATCTGAAGCTACAGCTGTTTGCGAGAGGCCCGCAAGCAGGACGACTGTCAGCGGAAAGCTGTAGCGTGTATGCATATCCATGATTGGCCTCCCATCTAATTATTATGATGTGTCACCGCCGCAACGCCCTTCCGGATGAGCTAGTACCCGACAACGGGTTGTTGCTGCCATGGATTTCGGTATGGCAGTTCAGGCATCCGCGCGCCAGGATGACCCCCATGTTGAGATTTTCCGGACGGCCCGTCAGCGCATCCGGGATCGTTCCACGATGGCTGTTTGGCTCGTGGCACTCCTGGCAAAGGAACGGCGGCCGCACCTTGAGCAGAAAGGGCATGGTCGTGCCGTGGGGATTATGGCAAATCGTGCAGTTCTCCTGCACCGGCGGGTGATTGCGGACAAACGGCCCGCGCTTTTCCATGTGGCACTGGTAGCAGGTTTCGTTAACGTTCTCCCGGACCATCAGGAAAGGCGACACCGAGCCATGCGGGTTATGGCAATCCGAGCAAACGACTTTGCCTTCCAAGATCGGATGCCGGTATGGACGGATGATCTGGACGCGTTGCTCCTTGTGGCAGGTAAAGCAAACTTGCGGCTGGGTGAGCCTTTCGCGAACTTTATCGTGCTGGATATGAATCTGGTGGCAATTCGTGCAGGCGACTTCGTGAGTCTGGTGCGTGCTCCCCTGCCAAAGTATGCGCGCGCTCCCTTGATGGCACGCCAGGCAGGCCTTGTTGCGGTCTGCAATCGGAGTCGTGGAGTTCTTGCGGAAATCGCGGTCGACCTTGACATGGCGGTTGGCGAGGTGCTTCTCGCTATCGCCATGGCAACTGGTGCAGGTCGGCGTGCGGGTATCGGCGACGGTGCCGTGCTCGGTCCTGCCGATCATCAGGACCGGATATTCTTCATTCTCATTGTGGCAACGTGTGCATTTCGCGTCGCCTTTGAGGACCAGGTCTTTGGCCGGTTTCTTTTCGGATTCCTCCATCCCGCCCGCAGCACTCGGTTCCGTGCCTGCTTGTTCTGCCGCTTGCCCTACCTTTTTTACCGCAGGGGCAGACCCCGGTTGCTTGCCGGATTGATCTACCGCAGGGAGAGAATTAGGTGAGTTGCCGGCTTGATCTACCGCTTGTTCTACCGATTGCAGCGTAGGGACGGAACCGGAATCCTTGTTTGATTCATCTGCGGCGGCGGCACATGAATATCCCGCTATCGCCATGGCCAGCAGCAGAAGCACGCTCTGCTGCCAGGCCATTTTTATATTTTGTTTCATTAAGCGGTTCCTCCCTGAAGAAACCACGAGCACTCCGGAAACTTTCCTGGGGTACCTCGAATTGCTGTCTTCTATTCTGCCGCCCGCGGCCTTCTGGCTCTTGTGCGCAGTGCGGCGACGAAAACCGATGCAGTTATTGGTCTGCTTTTATTTTATAGCGCACCGAAATAACCCCACGAGTACCATCTTGCAAAAATTTCTAAACGCAGGCTAACTCCATTTTTGCTACTCGCATTTGATCTAAATCAATCTCCCGCATTTGTATATTTTTGTACCATACTTGATGCATCGCACAATCTTCAAGGAGTTGGCTGGTTCGAAACGTCGGATCTATACCAAGTCGTCCTAACCTGCATCTAAGTAATTTCCAATTAAAAACGCCGATACAGATTCACCTGGACATATGCTAGGATCGTTGACAGACAATTTGAATGTGGCATTTTGCCGCGCGGCAAATTGCCACGCGTCGGCCACAAGCCGTTCCGGCTTTTAGGCTTCGCACCGGGAATTAAAATGTCAGGGCCTACTACAACCGAGTTGCCGGAAAGCTATACACCGCCAATGCTAGTACGGGATAATTTGCGGCAACTCGCGCTGTTCAGAAGCATCGCAATTACTGGCCAGGTCATCACTGTTGCGTTCGTGCATGACGGTTTGGACATTCCGCTGCCGCTGTTTCCTCTCGCGGGCGCAATCGGTTTTCTGGCGCTGTTCAATCTGGCGACCTGGCTTCGTCTGAGGGACCTCCGATCGGTTTCCGACCGCGAGTTTTTTTTGCAGCTGCTGGTCGATGTCGCGGTCCTTACCGTGCTTTTATACTTCACCGGCGGCGGTACCAATCCATTCGCGAATATGTATATTCTGCCCCTTACCATTGCTGCAGCGGCACTTCCGTGGGCCTACACGTGGACTGTCGCTGCGATCTCGGGAGCCTGCTATCTGTCGCTCATGTTCTTCAACGTGCCATTGTTATACGCGAACGGCGAACCGCTGCCTTACACACTGCTTGTCGCAGGCATGGCAATCAATTTTGTGATTACGGCGGGCATAATTGCGTATTTCGTGGTCAAGATTACCGGTACGTTACGCAAGCATGAAAATCTACTGGCGCGGGCCAGGGAAGCCGAACTTAACAATCAACGCATCGTTCAGTTGGGTGCATTCGCGGCGGGCGCGGCGCACGAACTGAGCACGCCTCTTGCGACGATGGCCGTGGTTGTGAAGGAATTACAGGGACGTTGGCACAAAAGGACAGCTCTGCTCAACGAACTCCACGTCATGTCCGATCAGATCGAGTTGTGCAAGGGCACTTTGTCCAACTTGCTCGCGGCCGCCGGCCACGCCCGACTGGACGGCGGTGGCAAGCTCGCGCTGGACGAGTTTTTGAAAACCGTGGTTGGAAAATGCCGAACAATGCGCCCCGGGGTCAACGTCGCGTGCCGCTGGCACGGAGCGCTGCCAGCCCCGGAAATTGTTGCGGATCAAAGTTTGCGGCAGGCCATCATGAACTTGCTCAACAACGCAGTCGACGCGTCCCCCGAGCAGGTCGAAATGGAAGGGAAATGGAACGAACAGGAGTTGTGTATCTGGATTCGCGACCGGGGGCACGGAATACCTCCCGAGGCTGCGGATAAAATCGGGAAGGTTTTTTTCACTACTAAACCGCCGGGGAAAGGCAGTGGCATGGGCTTGGTGCTGAGCAATGTCATTATTCGCCGCTTTGGCGGCTCGGTTAAGATATTCAACCAACCGGAGCGCGGGGCGTGCACCGAAGTGCGGCTGCCTTTGGCTCCTTTCCTGGTGTCGGCCGGCTCATGACAACTCTCTACCGCAAGGATCGTGAGGATCGTCCCAACCTGTTATTGGTGGACGATGATGTGACCTTCTGCTCGGTGCTGTCGAAGGCCCTGGAAAAACGCGGCTTTAGGGTCAGAGTCGCGCACAGCATTGCCGCAGCGGTCAGCGCTATCGAGGACAGTGCTCCGGAGTTCGCCGTCATCGACCTTAAGATGCCCGACCAGTCAGGGTTGATGTTGGTTTCGAAAATTAAAGCGCTGCGCAAGCAGAGCAAGATCGTGGTGTTGACTGGATACGCGAGCATCGCGACGGCGGTGGAAGCGATCAAGCTCGGCGCAGTGTATTACCTGAGCAAACCGGCCGATGCCGACGAGATTGTTGCGGCATTTTACCGTGACGCGGGTGATGCATCTGCACCGGTCAGCGAGAAACCGCTTTCGGTGAACCGGCTGGAGTGGGAGTATATCAATCGCGTACTGATTGAACACCATGGCAACGTCTCGGCCACGGCGCGGGCGCTGTCGATGCACCGTAGGACGCTGCAACGCAAGCTCCAAAAGCACGCCAACAAGAACTAGGCCGAAGAAGCGGCTTCACCCTCACCACAACAACCCAATACAGGGAGCACGGGCCCGCAAGTGCGGCAGCATACTGCGGCGTGGCAAGGTTTTTGATCTAAGTCAACCAGGCTCTACATCCGCGAAGGGCTTTATCACACAACAATGCGACCGTTGCGCGCCCGCCGCACCAAAATCGCCATACGCGGCACCACTGATCAGGCTTATCGGTACCCAGCGTCCTCAGCCCCTTACTCGTAACCCTTCGGCAGATGATGCGCAATGCCCTTGTGGCAGTCTATGCA
>DATIXX010000028.1 GCA_035518095.1 Burkholderiales bacterium
ATTGCGCGAAGTTATGCCGAACACGGCGCGGCATGCCTATCGGTGCTCACCGACCAGGAGTTTTTCAGTGGGGATGATGAATACCTGAGACAGGCGCGAGCCGCGTGCACGCTTCCGGTTTTACGCAAGGATTTTACGCTCGATGCGTACCAGGTGTATCAAGCACGGGCAATCGGGTCCGATTGCTTGCTGCTCATCGTGGCGTTGCTGGATTTAGCGCGCATGAAGGAACTGGAAACACTGGCGCACAGTCTGGGCATGGCCGTTCTGGTTGAAGCGCATGATGCCAGAGAACTGGAGTTCGCGCTTCAGCTCAAAACCCCGCTGGTCGGCATTAATAACCGTGATTTGCGCACATTTGAAACCAATCTAGATACAACTTTAAGACTTATTAAACTGATTCCGGAGGGGCGCATCGCGGTTACCGAGAGTGGAATCGTTGAAGCGGAGAATGTGCAGTTGCTGCGCGAAAATGGCGTTCAATGCTTTCTCGTCGGTGAAGTTTTGATGCGTGCGGTGGACCCCGGCGCTGAACTGGCCAGGATTTTTGCTTGAACGCAGCCTAGCGCACGCTGCAAATGTCACTTGGTACTTGGGGTACTCCAGGCTTTTTTGTTGGAGCGCGAAGCCGGAAACGGTGAATTCTGCGCCCATAACACGAGTCTCGATCGTCAAATTCCTGTAATAAAGAGCCTTTAGGATCTGTTAAAGGCCATTCAAAATTTGCAGGCGGTCGAGCATAATCAATCGGTATATCTTTGCATATAGCGCAAATTTTGCTCAATCTCACGACGTAGCTCCAGTCAGGCAGTTCATCATTTATCAGTCCTGGCTTCGATTGCACGATCAAAGCCCGAAAAAATGAGGTTTGTAATTTGTAAGCTAACTGAAAGTATTGTAACGACAATTAAACGAAGTGTTTCTTTTTTACAACACTCACCAGAAGATGTTACCTTGGTTCTTGACATTTTGGCTTTACCTGTAGGAGTATTACTTTGTAATTTCTCTTTTTGCGACATGTTTCCGTCCCGCTCAAATTTTAAGCCAGAAAAAAATTCTTCGAGGAGGAACCCAATGAAAAAGACCCTGCTTTACTTTACGGCTGCTTCCGCATTGGTATTGATTTCGGGCGCAGCACTCGCAGACAGTGGTAATGTCGAGATTTACGGCACGTTGAACGCCGACTTCGAGAATATGAAAGCGACCGGTGGAAATCAGATTGTGGCTTTTCCAGCGGTACCCGGTGTAACTTTTGTCGGGGTGGCGAATCCGGTAGGCGCTGCCCAGCCCTCCAGGAACAAAGTGACTTCGAACTCTTCAAATGTTGGTTTCAGGGGGTATGAAGATTTGGGGCTGGGGTTGCAGGCATGGTTCCAGGTCGAGTCTCAAGCCAACATCGATTCGGGTTCAACGTTCTGGTCTTCGCGCAACACGGCGATAGGTCTTAAGAGCAATAAACTCGGGACGATCTTTTATGGGCAATGGGACCTTCCGGCTAAATACTATGCGAATTCAATCGATGCGTGGTGGGCAACTTCGGATGCCGCAAGCAATGCAATTCTGGGCACACCCGGTTTTAACGTAGCCACTACAACGCAAGGCGGCCGTGCAGGTGGCGTTGGCCCGGCGGGTGCCCCTAACGCAGCAGACGCTTCATTCGACCGCAGGCAAGGCAACAGCGTGCAATATTGGACTCCTGACATTTTTGGCTTCACTGCCAGGCTCGCCTATTCCGCGAATGAGCAGCGAGCGGCTGAACCTTCAACTGCTGCGAACCCGAATATTAACCCCACCATTTATGGGCTGGGTCTACAGTACCAGCTCAAAGGGTTGCGCGTAATGTACACGTTTGAACAGCACCGCGATTACTTCGGGCTCTCCGCGATAGCCGGTGCAACCGCGTTACCAACCAATGGCACCGACACGACGTCGCGGGACAATGAAAATAAGGCCATAGTCAGCTACAAGTTTGCTTGGGAGCACTTTGGCAGCACGACACTAAGTGGCGCATGGGAAAGACTGTCTTACAACAACAGTGACAGCGTGGCGGCCCACGTGAATCATTTTGGCCGCGATGCAATTTACGTCACGTTACTGCATGAGATAGGCCCGTGGACCCTGCGCGGAGGCGTCGGTGATGCGCATAGCGGCAGTTGCACGTTAGCCGGCGGGGCCGGGTGTTCGGCAGGCGATACCGGGGCGCTGAATTTCACCTTTGGTGGCAGCTACGACTTCAGCAAGCGCACCCAAGTGTACTTGTTTTATGCCCGCATGAACAACGGGACCTACGCGGATTATGCATTGGGTAACGGCAATACGCCGACCAGCACCGCTGTTCCGGGTGGTTCGCATATTCAATCGATCGCGCTGGGAATGCGGCATTCGTTCTAATAAAAAAGATTTAGGCAATTATCTGCGGGCGCTGCGGCGCCCGTTTTTATTTCCTGCGCAAGGAGGTATGCTGGCGGGATGAGGCCAGATGATTTACCATCCCAAGCGCTGCTTCAGCTCGCGGACCGCTGCGTCGCCTGCGGATTGTGCCTGCCGCATTGCCCAACCTACCGAAAGACGCTTTCAGAAGCGGATTCACCTCGCGGTCGCATTCAGCTCATGAAAGGCGTTCTTGAAGCGCGCATTCCGCTGAATGAGCGCTTTATCGAGCACATCGATTTATGCTTGACGTGCCGCGCCTGCGAAAACATCTGCCCCAACAGTGTTGCCTATGGCGAGTTGGTTGACAGTGTGCGCGTTGCCATCGAAGCTGCTCGGCCTCGCGGCGGGATCGGAAAAATCCTGCTCAAGTTGGCGTGGGGCGGGCTGATCGCTAAACCGTCCCGTCTGCAAAAGCTTGCGCCGCTTTTGCGCTTTTATCAGCGCAGCCCAGTGCAGCGGTTAGTGCGGCGCTTCAATTTGCTGCGCTGGATCGGGCTTGGTGAATTTGAGCGGCATTTGCCGCCGATTTCCGGCAATTTCAACTGGCGTGAAGTCTATCCCGCAAGCGTGACAGTCCGTGGCGAAGTGGTACTGTTTCTGGGTTGTATCGCGCGAATTACCGACGATACTACGCTCAAAGCCGCAATTTTCGTTTTGAACCGCTTGGGATACACCGTGCGCGTGCCCAAAAATCAAGCCTGTTGCGGCGCTATACACCTGCACTCAGGCGCGGCTTCCGCAGCACGGCAATTGGCTGCGCAAAACCTCAAGGCGCTTGGCTCACCCGGGTCGGACGCGATCATCAGCACTGCCTCGGGCTGTGGCGCGATGCTGGCTGAGTATCATCTGATACTGGGCAAAGAGGCTGAAACCTTTACTGCGAAAGTTGCTGATGTTGCCGCATTTCTCGAGGTAGCCAAGGGTTGGGACGACGTCGCGGTTGCGCCGCTTGCTGAGAAAATCGCAGTGCATGACCCCTGCACCTTGCGCAATGTCATGCGCAAAGAGAAAGCACCTCATGTCTTGCTGCAGCGTATACCGCAAGCGCGGGTCGAGGCACTTGCGGGCAATGACCAATGCTGCGGAGCTGCCGGCAGTTATTTTCTTTCCCAACCGCAAATGGCGCAAGTTTTGTTGGATGATAAAATCAGTGCGATGCGGGATACGGGCGCCAATTGGCTTGCCACGTCCAACGTAGGCTGCGCCATGCATTTTGCCGAAGCGTTGGGCAAAGAAAGGCTGAACGCGAAGATCGCGCACCCGGTAACTATTGTTGCGCGACAAATGGGATTCAAAGACGATGACGCTTGATGATTTGATAATTCAGTTCGACAAGGCCCTGCGCACATTGGCGGTGACCGCACAAAGCGCGCGCCCCATGCCGGGGGAAAATCTTGAGGAAGCAGAGCTCAGCGACGCCGAAACCCGTTTCTCAGCAGCATTGATGCGCGTCAATCACAGTGGCGAGATTTGCGCACAGGCGCTGTACGAAGGACAGGCGCTTACTGCGCGCAACCTGACGCTGCAGCAAGCGCTGAGAAAAGCGGCAACCGAAGAAACCGAGCACTTGGCCTGGACCGAACGTCGCATTGAGGAACTGGGCGGGCGCAAGAGTCTTTTAAACCCATTGTGGTACTGCGGCTCGTTTGCTTTGGGTGGGCTCGCTGGGCTGCTGGGCGACCAATGGAACCTGGGCTTTCTTGCGGAAACGGAACGTCAGGTGGAACGGCATCTCGAAAAGCACCTGCGGCAATTGCCGCCACTGGATTATAAAAGCAGGGCAATCCTTGAACAGATGAAAAGCGATGAAGCGAGTCACGCCACTACCGCCGTCTCGTACGGCGCTGCTGAACTGCCCCGGCCTCTGAAGTTGGCGATGCGTCTCGTGTCCAGGGTAATGACCAAAACTGCGTTCCGGTTTTGAATTTATTCTTCGTTCGAGGCTATTTCGGGCCGGGGTTTGCTTCGCGGATAAGCAAGCCCGTGGTGGAAACAAGCAATTGCAGCTTGGCGGGCTGTGTTACGGGCACGAAAGTCGCCGAGCCGTACTCTGCGTCGAAAAGCGGTGCAAGAAACGCGTAACGTTGCCTCAAGCCAAAAAGATCCACCGGCTTTTCCTCGCTCAACGAGTAAACGGTCCGAACGGCCGCGCGTTCCTGCTCAATGGCGCGGTAGCGCCCCGCCACGCGGTCGAGTTCAAAAACGGTATGCAAGCCCAGCAGATTACCTAGCGGTTTCCACTTGAGTATATGCGCGTCGACGTAGATCTCGTCGCCGGCGAGCGAAAAAACCGCTTTGCGGCCATCGGGGAAACGAAAGGCCGCCTCAAACCGCTGCGGGCCTGTGGGGCGCACCGATATTTGCGCAGCAAGCTCCTCGCGTGTAAGCGCGCGATAGCCCTGCATGCCGAGCGCGATCGTGCCGATGAGTGCGCCGAGCGCTAGGAAAAGCAAGCCGCTCAGTGTGCGCAAAGCGAACCGCAGCGGGCGAGCCCTGGACAACGCGACCAGCGCAGCAATGATCGAAATTGCGCCGAGCGCCCCGAGAACAACGGCAAAGATGAAAAACGACGAAGATGCCAGAATCGATGACATCATTGCTTAACCAGAACGCGCGGCGTCCAAAGAATGAATTTTGTCTATCAGCCGGTTTCCACGATTTCATAATCGTGAGTGATTTTGGCCGTTTTCCCCAGCATGATCGAGGCCGAGCAATATTTTTCCGCCGAGAGGTGAATGGCCTGTTGCACCCGCTGCGGGTTAAGGCTCTTGCCGCTTACGATGAAATGAAATTGGATTCGGGTAAATACCTTCGGGTCCTGCGCCGCACGCTCGGCATCAATTTCGACTACGCAGTCGCTGACTGACTGGCCGCTCTTTTTGAGTATGAATACCACATCGTAGGCGGTACAGCCGCCGGTTCCGAGCAATACTGTTTCCATGGGGCGCGGACCCAGATTGCGCCCCCCTCCTTCTGGCGCTCCGTCCATTAGGATGGCATGGCCGCTTTCCGACTCCCCGAGGAAACTCACTTGCTCAACCCATTTGATTCGCGCTTTCATGCGGCTCCCCTCAAATGCCTGTCTCGCGATTATCTCATGAACTTTTTAACAGAGATCCTGATTTGGTACCAAAGCAATCCAACGACTTCATGGATGAACAGATAGCCCTCAAACAGCCCTTGCGGGTTAGGCACGTAAAGTTGCAGCGGATCCGGACCCAGCGTGGTGTAGCCAGTGGCCGCAGGTACGACGTCGAACCCGGCGGCTTTAAAGACAAGTTCGGCGCGGCGCATATGCCATGCGTGAGTCACCAGATAAATACGGCTGATTCCGGCAGGCTTGAGAATGCTGCGGCAATCTAATGCGCTTTCGAACGTGGTTTCGGACGCTGGCTCTTCCCACGTAACCGGAACGCCGAATTCATTTTCCAGCACAGATTTCATTTGAGCCGCCTCGGAAACGATACTGCCTTGCGCTTTGCCACCGGAAACAAGGACGGGTTTTGCGGTCACCCGATACAGGCGTGCGGCGTAACGCAAGCGTTCCAGCGCCAGACGATTTACCGTATCCGATCCGTAATCCGGCGCATGAAAATAGGTTCCGGCTCCAAGTACAACGATGGCCTGCGCCATATCCCGCGTACCAGACGGGTGCAACGGGGGAGTTTCGAGCACATTTAACCCCCGAGCTGTAAAAAAAGGCGTGGATAGCAAATAAAGCAATAGCAACGACAATGCCATGAGTAGCTTGCCGACTCGCGGCGAATTTTTTAGCAATAGCAAGCCTGCTGTGCCGAGCAGCAATGCGTTCAATGGAGGCAGCAAGAAAATAGCTAATAATTTGGAGCCAGACCAGTCCACGATAGCGTAACCATATGTTTATAAGCTGTAATAATTGATTTATGACGAAGTTTAATTGCGTTGCACAAAAAAACTTGTGGAAATCGCAAAAAAAGAGGAAAATGCTTATACGTAAGTCGTCTTCCTAGGCACTTACGTGTTGTCTCTTCCATCCTCCTCCTTTGATGGAACTAAAGCGCAGTCCTCGTGATTGCGCTTTTTTTTGCCCTTTATCGGTGAAGCTTCGTTGTCCTACGAATGGACAAGGTCGAGCGGAAGCTGTGTTGGTGCGGCGCAATAGAGCCTTCCTGATAATGCTTTCTTGCTGCTGAGCTTTGAATGGCTGATTTGCCCGCTTGGTATTATCAGCTCGATCCTTTTCGCTGTTTGACGCGGTCCTCAATCTAGCATAAAATGCGCGACTTTCTCTGGCTTATCAATCAACCGGGCTTGCATCATGAATACATTTTCGGCCAAACCGCTTGAAGTCAAACGCGGTTGGTACCTGGTAGATGCAAACGGCAAAGTGTTGGGTCGACTCGCGAGTGAAATTGCGCGCCGTTTACGTGGCAAACACAAACCCGAGTACACGCCCAATGTAGATACCGGCGATTATATTGTCGTCATTAATGCCGACAAGTTGCGCGTTACGGGTAACAAGGCTGAAGCCAAGGTGTATTACCGCTATAGCGGATATCCGAGCGGGATGTACAGCATTAATTTTGCGAAGCTTCATGCGCGTTTCCCGCGCAGAGTCCTCGAGCAAGCGGTAAAGGGGATGCTACCCAAAGGACGGCTGGGCTACGCTATGTTGCGCAAACTCAAGGTGTACAGTGGAACGAGCCACCCGCACGGCCCGCAGCAGCCGCAAAAACTGGAAGTATAATTGATACCAAGGATGCACTCAGTGGCAAACTATAATTACGGCACAGGCAGGCGCAAAAGCGCGGTCGCCAGGGTATTCCTGAAACCGGGCAAGGGTATCATTACTGTCAACGATAAACTGGCGGACGAGTTTTTTTCTCGTGAGACGGGACGCATGATTGTACGGCAGCCGCTGCAGGTGACGGGTCATATGTCTACTTTTGACATAATGGTGAACGTGCAGGGTGGCGGTGAGTCGGGTCAGGCGGGAGCGGTGAGACATGGAATTACGCGAGCATTGATTGATTTCGACGGTACCCTGAAGCCCGTCTTAAGCAAAGCAGGATTGGTTACGCGCGATGCCCGCGAAGTGGAGCGCAAAAAAGTGGGACTGCACAAGGCCCGGCGGCGCAAGCAGTATTCCAAACGCTGATAGATAGAATCTCTCGATTGATAAAAAGCCGCTGCGAGCGGCTTTTTTCATTGCCTAATCTGGCAGGCCTGTTTACCATCATTAGGTCTGCCGCGGGTCGCAAAGGAAATTATGTTGAAAGTCGGGGTTGTCGGGGGCACCGGATATACCGGAGTTGAGCTGCTGCGCTTGCTTGCGCATCATCCCAAGGTCAGCTTGAGCTCAATCACTTCGCGTAGCGAAGCCGGCATGGAAGTAAGTGAACTGTTCCCCAGCCTGCGCGGGACGATCGATCTGAAATTTGTGAATCCTTCGGAATCGGAACTCGATTCCTGTGATGTGGTATTTTTCGCCACGCCGCATGGCGTCGCCATGCAACAGGTACAGGCTTTGCTGAATGCCGGGGTGCGGGTGATAGATTTAGCAGCGGATTTCCGCCTCAAAGATGCTGCGACATGGGAAAAATGGTATGGTATGCCGCATGCATGCCCGCAACTGCTGAGTGAAGCGGTATATGGATTGCCGGAAATCAACCGCGATAAAATTAGACAGGCACAGTTGGTCGCAAACCCTGGTTGTTATCCGACCGCAGTGCTGCTTGGTTTTCTGCCATTTGTCGAGTCGGGTGTGACCGATGCTGGGCATCTGATCGCCGATGCCAAATCGGGGGTTTCTGGTGCGGGGCGCAAAGCTGAAATTGAAACGTTGTTTAGCGAAGCATCGGATAATTTCAAGGCCTACGGTGCGGGTGCCCACCGTCATTGGCCTGAAATACGCCAGGTGTTGACTGAAGTTGCCGGGAAGGAAGTGGGATTGACATTTGTTCCGCACCTGGCGCCAATGATCCGCGGTATCCACGCGTCTCTTTACGCACGTCTCACGCGCGAAGCCGACGTGCAAGCGCTGTATGAGAAACGTTACGCGGCGGAAGAGTTTGTGGATGTGCTTCCTCCCGGAAGCTATCCGGATACGCGTTCGGTGCGTGGAGCAAATTATTGCCGAATTGCCATACATCGACCGCAAAACGGAGATACCGTGGTTGTACTGTCGGTAATCGATAATCTCGTTAAAGGAGCGGCCGGACAGGCGGTGCAGAACATGAACATCATGTTTGAATTTCCTGAATCCGCAGGTTTGCATCATGTGGCGTTGCTACCCTAATTATGATCAAAACGCTGAGAACTAGGTCGGGCATCGCCACGCGCAGAGTGGCGGTGCGCACGCAAGTCGCCTGGTATTGGCGCTGGCTTGCGATCATTGCCGTAATCACCATGGTTATTGCTCTGGCATGGTGGATGTACGATAACGGCAGAAAATTCGCCGGGTTTGATAGCGATCAAGCGGCGCATGAAATGGCGCGCCAAGCTGAACTCAATGCGCGCCTGCAAACTGAAAACGCGGCTCTGAGGCAAGAAGTTGCTGCTAGCGAGCGCCAACTTCAGATCGAGCGCTCGACCTATGGGGATTTGGCAAAACAGGTTAAAGACCTGAGCGACGAGAACACCAGTCTCAAGGAAGACCTGGCTTTTTTTCAAAGCCTGCTTTCCACAGGCAGCAGGGAAGCCGTGAGCATTTACCGCTTTAACGTCGAGCCTGACTCTTTACCGGGCGAATATCGCTACCGCCTGTTGCTGCTGCAGATGGGACCCAGACAAAAGGAGTTTCAGGGTAAATTGCAATTCATCGTCGATGTACTCCAAAACGGCCAAAAAAGCGTGATGACGATCCCGGAACAAAATGATTCGGATCTTAAGGCGTATAATGTTAACTTCAAGTATTACCAACGAGTTGAAGGCAGTTTCCGGGTTGAACCGGGTGCAGTAGCAACAAGTGTACAGGTGCGGGTGTTTGAGAATGGTACGGGCGACGCGAAACTCACGCAAACCGTAAACCTGTCTTGAATGGAGAATGCCACATGTTTGGTAAAAGACCGAGCAAACCGCAGAATCGAATAGATTGCCTGATAGGCGCGGGGACCAGCATTGAAGGCAACGTAAATTTCACCGGTGGATTGCGCGTGGATGGGCATATCCGCGGTAATGTGGTATCGAATAGTGATACTGCAAGCACGTTGGTACTGAGCGAGCAGGCGCGGATCGAAGGCGAAATCCGCGTCTCGCACGTAGTGATCAACGGCAGCGTGGTTGGTCCAATACACGCAAGCGATTACATCGAGTTGCAGGCAAAATCGAATGTCACGGGCGATATATACTATAAAACCATGGAAATCCAGCTGGGGGCGGTGGTACAAGGCCGGTTGGTCTATCAGGACGGTGAGGCCGCGGACAAAGTTCTGGTGTTCAAGCCGGCAACTAGCGATTGACCGGGACGGAAACCACGACGCATAATAGAACTCTTATGTTTTTTTATTTGGCGCATTAGGAGCTTAAAATGAACACGATGACTGAAATCCCGACGCCCCTTATTTTTACCGAGAGCGCGGCGAGCAAGGTCAAGCAGTTAATTGACGAAGAAGGCAACCCGGATTTGAAGTTGCGCGTATTCGTGACTGGGGGCGGTTGCTCCGGTTTCCAGTACGGCTTTACGTTTGACGAAGTTAGGAACGAGGACGACACGTCAATGGAAAAAAACGGTGTGACGCTGTTGATCGATCCTATGAGCTTTCAGTACCTAGCGGGAGCGGAAATTGATTACCAGGAAGGAGTGGAAGGAGCGCAATTTGTGATCAAGAATCCAAATGCTACGTCCACGTGCGGGTGCGGCTCTTCTTTCTCGGCTTAAATCAATCGCGGCGTGCATGGAAGGGCGCATGCCCGCACTAGGCTCACGTTATTTTTTGTAAATTGCTCCCAGTACACGCTCGCCTTTAGCGCCGGTAGTTTGCGGAAGATTTCCAGGCTTTCCTTGCAAAGTCTGCCAGGCAAGCCATGCGAATGCATAGGCTTCAAGCGCCTGCGGATTAATTCCCAATGCGTCTGTAACACCGGTCTTAATAGCCGGCAGAGCTTGCCGCAATTTCTCAACCAGTACCCGGTTGCGTGCTCCACCTCCACACAAATAAATTTCCTCTGCGCCTGGACAGTGCTCTGAAACGGCTTGAGCGATACTTTGCACAGTCAGATCCAGCAACGTTGCTTGGACGTCCCGAGCTGCTTCCTTTCCTGACAAAAAACCGTTCAACCATTGCAGGTTGAATTGTTCGCGACCGCAGCTTTTCGGCGGCTGCTGCCTGAAAAAAGGGTGGCCAAGCAACTGCTTCAATAAATCAGGAATGATGTTTCCGCTTGCCGCCCACGCGCCGTCCGCGTCAAAGCGCTGGCCGGTTTGGACTTCGCACCAGGCATCCAAGAGCATGTTGCCGGGGCCGCAGTCGAAGCCGAAATACGCACCTTTGCGCGGCAGCGTGGTGAGATTACTGATGCCCCCAACATTCACGATTACCCGGTGAGCAGTCCGGCTGGGAAAAAGCGCGCGGTGAAAAGCCGGTACCAGCGGCGCGCCACTTCCTCCTGCTGCAATATCACGGCTGCGGAAATCAGACACTACGCTGATTTTGCACAATTCAGCGAGTAGGGCGGCATTGCATAGCTGCACGCTGTAACCTTGTTGCGGATTGTGGCGCACCGTCTGCCCATGGCAGCCGATGGCGCGGATTTGTTCGGCCTTGCGGCGCGTCTGCGCGAGCAATTCGTTGACGGTCGTGGCATAGCAACGCGCAACTTCGTTTGCAGCGAGCATGGCACGATGCAATTCATTCTCGTTCGGGTGCTGCAACGACAACATTTGGCCGCGCAGTGTGTTGCTATAAGGCTGGTAGAAATGGTGAAGTAGCCGCCATGGGTGACGGCTGAAGTCGGCGAGCACCGCGTCTACCCCATCGAGACTGGTGCCGGACATAATCCCGACAAGTAGTTCTGACGCTTTCAAGGAATGGTGTGACGGTGCTTAATCGAGCTTGGCGAAGTGAGTGCCACGCGCCAACGCAAGTCGTGTGATCAACGGGCTGACGGCAGCGTAAAAAGCCGGCATAAGCTGCGGCGTGATTGGCCGCCCTTCCGGTATCGCAACCTGCGCCGGATTCCGCTGTACGCCGTTGATGCGGAATTCGTAATGCAAATGCGGACCGGTGGCAAGTCCCGTCATCCCGACATAGCCGATGACATCACCCTGCTTTACTTTCTGACCGCGATGCAATCCGACTGCAAAACGCGAAAGATGACCGTAAACCGTGTCGTATATCCGCTGGTGTTTAAGTATTACCACATTCCCGTATCCGTTCTGCTCGCCGACAAAGCTGACGGTCCCGTCAGCGGTGGCTTTGACTCGCGTTCCAATAGGCGCCGCGTAATCTATGCCCTTATGAGCGCGCCATTCCTTGAGCAGGGGATGATAGCGCATATTGCTGAAACCGGACGTCACGCGCGAAAATTCCAGTGGTGAGCGCAGGAACGTCTTGCGCATATTTTTCCCATCGGGTGTGTAATAGCCACCATACCCGCGGCCATCGTTGAAGTACAGCGCCTGGTAGCGTTTGCCCTGGTTGACAAACTCAGCAGCTAACACGCGTCCGCTTTTGACCGGTTTTCCAGCCGCAAAAAACATTTCGTAGACTACGCTGAAGCTGTCGCCTTCCCGGATGTCACGGTGGAAATCTATGTCCGAAGAAAAGATATCGGCAATTTGCAAGGAGACGCTGTCAGGTAGATTCACCGCATCGGTCGCGGCAAACAGCGAGCTGCTGATTTTTGCCGATTTCATCACGATTAGCCGCTCTAACGCCAACGGCTGCTCACTGAACATGAAGCCGCCTACTTTTTTTTCCGCGACGAATATACTCCCATTACTTTCTATATAACGCAGCGACAGCAACTCGCCCGAATTCCCGGTAACGATCTGCACGGTCTTGCCCGGCACGAGTTGACGCAGCGGCTTGAGTTGCTTGACATTGCGCGTTAGAAAAATTACCTCTGACCGTCTTACTCCCAGTCTTGCCAGCAGGCTGATAATGGTATCCCCGCGCTGGATGCGTTCTTCACGCCAGAATTCGCCAGGCATTGCGCCATCGACCGTGTGCGGCGGCAAATCCAGTTCTTCAACGACTGTTTCCATGGGAACCGAGCGGGTCGGGGCGTAGGCGGCAATGCCAAAAGCGGCCACCATGCTGAACAATGGAATCGTGAGCAACGCCAACACCCAGCGCCGCCTGATTTTCGGTGTGAGCCGTATTACCTTTTGCGCTAGAATTATTATTTTATTGCCGGTCATCGGCTTTTTGGGGATTGCATGGTAGGCAAGTTTAGCAAAAAACAAAGCAACGGCAAAACGAACTCCTCCCAGCCCAGACTTCACCACGAATTTGTAACCGGAATGGACCTAATTGCACAAGCCATGCAGATCATCAAACGCGGCTGCGATGAGCTGCTGGTCGAAAGCGAATTGATAGAAAAATTAAAATCGGCCAAACCATTGCGCGTTAAAGCCGGTTTTGATCCGACCGCGCCTGATTTGCATCTCGGTCATACTGTGCTGCTCAACAAAATGCGCCAGTTGCAGGACCTCGGTCATCAGGCGTTGTTTTTAATTGGCGATTTCACCGGCATGATCGGTGATCCGAGCGGGAAAAATGCCACTCGGCCACCGCTTTCGCGCAAGGAGATCGCCGAAAACGCGCAGACCTATGCCGGCCAGGTTTTCAAAATCCTGAGAAAGGAACAAACGGAGGTCGTATTTAACTCCACTTGGATGGACAAATTCAGCGCAGCCGACATGATAAGACTGGCCGCGACTTATACTGTAGCGCGAATGTTGGAGCGAGACGATTTTGGCAAGCGCTATAAAAGCAATCTGCCTATTGCGATTCACGAATTCCTTTACCCGCTGGTGCAGGGCTATGACTCAGTGGCGCTTAAAGCCGACCTGGAACTGGGCGGCACGGACCAGAAATTCAATTTGCTGATGGGTCGCGAAATGCAGAAGCAGTTTGGGCAGGTACCGCAGTGCGTATTAACCATGCCGCTGCTGGAAGGATTGGACGGCGTCAACAAAATGTCCAAGTCACTTGGCAACTATGTGGGAATCACCGAATCACCCCAGGAGATCTTCGGCAAATTGATGTCGATTTCAGACGAGCTAATGTGGCGTTACGTAGACTTGCTTTCTTTCGAGCCGCTCGTTTCGATTGCACGCTGGAAAGAGCAGGTGCAGGAGGGCCGCAACCCACGCGAAATTAAGGTCATCTTTGCGCAGGAAATCGTGACGCGGTTTCACGGTAAGAAGGCGGCAGACAAGGCTGCCGTCGATTTTGAAGCGCGTTTCAAAAACGGTGCGCTTCCCGACGTGCTTCCGCAATATACATTGCAAGCCGGCGAATCAGGCATTGGAATTGCACAGATGATGAAGCAGGCAGGATTGACCGCAAGCACGTCCGCAGCCTTGCGCATGCTCGAACAGGGTGGAGTAAGGCTGGACGGTGCCAAAGTAAGCAATAAATCACTTAATCTGCCTAAAGGGAAAACCATTATCTTGCAGGTCGGCAAACGGAAATTCGCGAGAATCAAGCTAATCTGAATCAAGCGTTAAGTCCGCACACAAGCTCATGTTTGACACCTTTACATCCCCGTTGTGGATGCTATTCTAATTAACCCATGAAACCCTTGACCTTCGCGGTATTGCGGCTACTCGCGGATGGCGAGTTCCACTCCGGCGAAGATCTGGCAAACATGCTCGGTGTCTCCCGCGCCAGCATTTGGAACGCGTTAAAAGAGGCGGATGCAATGGGTTTGACGCTGTACAGAATCCGCGGGCGCGGCTACCGTTTGGCCGAACCCGTGCAATGGTTGGATAAGTCCAGGATTATTTCAGCGCTGGGCGCGCATGCAAACCGGTTTAAACTTGAACTTATTGATTGCATCGATTCGACAAATACTTTGCTAATGCAAAAGGCTTCTGGCGCAGTAGATGGCAGCGTGCTGGCGGCGGAACTGCAAACGCGCGGGCGTGGCAGACGCGGACGACACTGGCACGCGAATTTGGGTGGAGCGCTGACTTTTTCGTTGCTGTGGCGCATTGACCAGGGCGTCGGTTTTCTGACCGGCTTAAGTCTGGCAGTAGGGGTGGCGCTACTGCGCGCGCTAAAGTCACTCGGCGTAAGCGGCGCAGCATTGAAATGGCCGAATGACGTCGTGCATCATAATTGCAAACTTGCGGGCATCCTGATCGAAGTACAGGGAGATGTGCTGGGGCCGAGCCTTGCGGTCATCGGCATCGGAATGAATCTCAAGCTCTCGGAACGAACAAAGGCTGTTATTGGACAGCAGACAACAGACTTATATTCGGTTACCGGCCTAGTCCCGGAGCGCAACCATGCGCTAGCATGCATATTGCGGCACCTGGCCCAAGTACTGGATATTTTCGCGGTGCACGGATTCAGCGGTTTGCGGAAAGAATGGGTTGAGCACCACGCGTACCAAAATAAAAATGTCAGAATTCTGCTTCCAGAAAATGGCACCGATGAAGGCATTGTGACGGGCGTCGACACTGCGGGCGCGTTACTGATCAAGACAAGTGACGGAGAGCGCCGTTACAACACGGGAGAGATTAGCCTGCGTGCGGGGCATGTCCTGTGATTCTTGCAGTAGACGCGGGCAACAGCCGCATCAAATGGGGCTTACATAATGGCACCTGGATCAGTCTGGGAACAGCCGATCACGGCGATGTTTCGGGTTTGCGTGAAGCGTGGCATAACCAGCCTTCCCCTAATCGCGTCGTAATCGCCAATGTTGCCGGGAAGAAGATCGGGTCCGCTTTGCAAAAATTGATCAATGGCTTCCATGCCAAGACTCATTGGGTTAACGCGCGGGCGTTTCAATGTGGGGTGCATAATACCTATGCGGTTCCTTCGCAACTGGGCGCAGACCGTTGGGCCGCGGCGATTGCAGCATGGCACGTCTGTCGTGAGGCGTGTGTGGTGGTAAATGCCGGCACCGCGGTGACAGTGGACGCCTTGTCCGGCGAGGGTGTTTTTTTGGGAGGTTTGATTATTCCCGGAATGTCGCTAATGCGCGAGTCACTGGCAGAAAATACCGCGGTACTCGAACTTGAACGCGGAGCATTCAAGCCGTTTCCTGTCAATACTGCGGACGCGATTCAAAGCGGGGTTGTGCTGGCATTGTGTGGTGCTATCGAAAGCATAAGAAATTCTCTGCACCCAAGCGAAGTTCCACTGTGTATATTGAGCGGAGGCAACGCCAGGGATCTTCATCCGCATCTCAGGCCGCCTGCCAAAATCATCGATAATCTGGTGCTGGAGGGTTTGGTGATCATCGCTACGGAAGGCGCCGCAAAGTGAAGTGGTTTTTCTACCTTTTGTTGCTCGCCAATGTGGGATACCTTGCCTATACGCAGTTGCTTGCCGGAGGGCGCGACGAAGAGTCAGTCGCCTATCGTCAACTGTATCCTGAAAAAATAAAACTGATCAAACCCAAAGAAGTGCCCATGGCCCCGGCGACGAAACCGGCGCAAAAACCGGAAACCGCCCCGTCTGCGAGCAGGCCTTTGGGGTGTCTTGAATGGGGAGCATTCAGCGGCAATGAACAGGCACGAGTCCAGGAGGCGCTGGAAAAACTACAACTCGGCGACAAGGTAACCCTGCGTAGTGGTGAAGAAACGGTGGATTACTGGGTTTATATTCCGCCGTTGAAGAGCAAGAAAGACGCCGAAAAAAAAATCGGTGAACTCAAGGCGCGCGGAATTGCGGAGTACTTCCTCGTGCAGGACAACAGCCAGTGGCATAACGCTATTTCACTTGGGATATTCAAAAGTGAGGATTTGGCGCGAAGTTATCTCGCCAAACTTCAGGCAAAAGGGGTCAAATCGGCGGTCATCGGGGAGCGCAATCAAAAAGTCAAGCGAATTTTTTTCCAGATCCGCGGCGTTGGCGACGCCCAGGCGAGCAAACTTGCCGAACTACAGAGCAAGTTTTCGGGTAGCGAGCTTAAAACGGTAGACTGCGCCAAATTTGAGAGCGCCAGCGCCGTGCACTGATTTGCCGTTTTAAGGAAACAACTTCCCGGGATTAAGTATATTGCTGGGGTCAAATACACGCTTGATGCCCCGCATCACTGCCATTGTTGGAGCGTCGATTTCCCTGGAAACGAAAGCGCGTTTCTCGCTTCCCACGCCATGTTCACCGGAGAGCGTGCCACGAAGCTTCAGCACCAGGTCGAATATGTCGCTCAAGCAGGTTTCGGCACGCCGCATCTGATCAACATCCGCTGGGTCCACCAACAGGTTGACGTGTATGTTGCCATTGCCTGCATGTCCGAAATTGACGTTGGCGACTTTATATCGTTCGCTCAACCCAGATAATTCCTCAAGTAGTTCAGGAAGTTTTGATACCGGCACAACGATGTCTTCGTTGATTTTTTTCGGCGCGATAGCACGCAGCAGCGGCGCGAGGGCCTTGCGCGCTTCCCAGAGTGCGCGGGCATCACTTACCGATTGCGCTTTCAGCAGTCCGGGATTGCGGCAGCCAGGAAGTATCGCTTCCCGTGTTTCCGTGATTTCATTTTTCGAGCCGTCCACTTCGATCATGAGCATTGCACGGGCGTCATCCGGCAACATGCGCGGATGATGGGCGCGTATCAGGTTAAGGGATCCGTGATCCAGGAACTCCAATGCGCTTGGCACCTTGGGCTGGGACATAATTGCGATGATCGCTTGCGCGCAGCTCGCTGCGTCACGGTAATAGGCCGTGATACCTTCCGCGAACGGGGGCAACGGGCTCAACTTCAACGTGGCTTCGGTAATGACTGCCAGCGTACCCTCGGAGCCGATGATAAGTCGCGTGAGATCATAGCCCACCACGCCCTTGGTGGTATAGCAGCCGGTTTTAATTATTGCGCCAGTGCCGGTTACCGCTTTTAATCCGAGTACATGGTCGCGAGTCGTGCCGTATTTCACCGCATGCGGACCGCCCGCGCCGGTGGCAAGATTGCCGCCAATGCTACAATACGCGGCACTGGATGGATCGGGTGGCCAGAAAAATCCAATTGCTTTTGCAGCGTCCTGGACTTCCTGATTGAGCACGCCCGGTTCAGCGACGATTACACGGTTTGCGGAATCAATGGACAGAATACGGCGCATGCGTTCCAGCGAAAGCGCGACGCCGCCCTGCTCGGGAAGGCTGCCCCCAGACGTGCCCGTGCCGCGCCCGCGCGCAGTAACCGGGATCTTGAATTCGTTGCACATCTCAACGATAACTTGCACTTGCGTCGCGTCCGTGGGAAATGCCACCATTTCGGGCGGGTAGGTCTTGCGCGTGTTATCGTAGGAATACGCATAACAATCCACGGGATCGGTGAATAGATTTTGCACGGGGAGGACCTGTTGCAGACGGCGTGAAAATTCTCTGGAAAGCATGAGAAACAGTCAGAAACCGGTTGACAAACGAAGATTATAACATTAGGGAAGATTTACCCGGACGGTTCGCGGCGAGCCCGGCTAGCCCTTCCGGCATATCATTTGGCGGCGGAAATGTTTTATACTTGGCCTAAATTCATCGAGGAAAAATGTTATGTTACTCGCGGCATTCTATGTTTTAGCAATCACGCTGGTTATCATGCACTACACCGGGTGGCTGGCAAGGCATAACCTGGAATGGCTGCTGTATGTGCTGGCGCTGACCGTGTTCCCGGCGGTAATTTGGCTGTAGCAGGATTGGACTAAGCGGATTTACATACCGCGAATTTTCGCTAGCAGCGCCGTCGTCGACCTGTTATGTAGGAAGGGTATCGAAAGCACTTTACCGCCCCAGCCTGAGACTTCTTTCGCTCCTACAATATTTTCCACGTTCCAGTCCCCGCCTTTAACCAAGATATCCGGCCTGCACGCGAGAATCAGTGTCAGCGGCGTATCTTCATCGAACCAGGTGACTAGGCTTACGGACGCCAGCGCCGCGACCACCGCCGTCCGGTCAACCAGGGTCGTCACCGGCCGGCCGTTTCCCTTATTGAGGCGCTGGGCAGAAGCGTCCGTGTTGACACCCACGATCAGACTTGCGCCTAGTGCTCTGGCTTGGGCAAGGTAGGTGACGTGACCGCGATGCAGAAGTTCGAAACAGCCATTGGTGAATACCCGCGGCCGCGGCAGAGATTCGAGGCGCGTTGCGAGGAGGCCCGGCTCGCACAGCTTATGTTCAAAGTCCGGGGCGGGATACATGGCTTAAGAATAGTTAGGTCTATCCCGCCCCGGCGGGTATACCGGGGTTGGCAATAAATTCGTAGGCTGAGTTTGAAATGCCGTCCAACGGATAAATCAAAAAATACGCTCTATTTGAGCAGCCGGTTAAGAACTCTTGGCGTTGGCATCATCTGTGTACTCAAACACCTTCACCACTTTGTCGACGCCGCTGGTGGTGCTGGCAATTTCCGCGGCAGCGCTGGCTTCAGTGTGGTTCACGATGCCCATCAGGTAGACCACCTTGTTTTCCGTCACCACCTTGACCCAGTTCGGCTGGAATTTCTTGGCTTCGATGATGCGCGTTTTTACTTTGGAAGTAATCAAGGTGTCGTCCGTGCGCGAACTGAACGAAGTGGGCTCAGCGATAACCAATTCGTCAACCACATTTCGCACATTTGGAATATCTTTTACCAGATTTTCGATTCCCGATCTAACTTCTTCGGACGGTACTTCCCCGGTGAGCAGCACAATGCGGTTGTAGCTGGTGACATTAACGTGAATGGTGTCACTGTACTGCTTGAATTTCTCGGAAATTCGACTCTGCGCTTTCAGTTCAATGCCCTCGTCGTCGAGCATTGCCGCATTGGAGCGGCGATCTTCTGCAACCACCACCCCACCCCCTGCGGCAGTGCCGGCGACTAAAGCTACGCAGCCGTGCAGCATGGGAACGCTTACGACCAGGATAACAAACGTCAAGTGGCGCATCAATCGACTCCCAGCAGTAAACAATCAATAGCATCGCACAGACAATGCAGGGTCAACAAATGAACTTCCTGAATGCGCGCCGTACTGTTTGCCGGTACGCAGATATGTATGTCTTCAGAGGCAAGTATGTCGGCCAACTGCCCTCCGGACTTTCCCGTGAGCGCGACCACCCCCATTTGCCGCTCGTGGGCGGCGCGCACTGCCTCCAGAATGTTCCGTGAATTTCCACTCGTGGTGATTGCCAGCAGCATGTCGTTCGCTTGTCCCAGAGCCAGCACCTGCTTGGAGAATACCTGGTCATAGGTGTAATCATTGGCAATCGACGTGAGCGTTGAGGTGTCAGTGGTAAGCGCGATCGCCGCAAGTCCGGGACGTTCCATTTCGAAGCGATTTAACATTTCGGCTGCAAAGTGCTGAGAGTCGGCAGCCGAGCCACCATTGCCGCAACTAAGAATTTTTCCATCACGCATGAGGCATTGCGTCATGCGCTCGGCGGCTCCCGCAATGGGTACCGCCAAGGCGTCCATTGCCTGCAACTTGAGGTGCGCGCTGTCGGAAAAATGTCCGCTGATTCTGGCGATTAAATCCATTTGCTTATCCCGATTGGCTTCGCGGTATCATATTGTGCGATATTTTGCGGCTATTCTCCAAACGCGTTTTTTATCCACTCTATTTCCTGCTTGCTTACTCCGCTTAGCAATACCGCATCAAATCGGCAACGCGGGGTGTTTTTGCTGGATGCAAGGTAGTGGCGCGCGGCTCTGAGCAGCTTCTCCCGCTTTTTGGCGGTAATGCTTGCTGCGGCACCGCCGAAATTGCCGCTGGTCCGCAACCGTACTTCTGCGAACACCAGCGTATCACCATCCCGAAGAACAAGATCTATTTCGCCGAAGCGGCAACGGTAGTTAGCTTCGAGCAACTCAAGACCCTGCTTTTGCAGAAATATCGCGGCAACGCGTTCTGCTGCTATGCCGTCAGTGTTTCGGTTCATTTAGCACAACGGCTTGACCCCGATAAAATATCGCAGGGGTGAGTTTGCGTACGAACTGATGGTCGGGGTTGAGGCTAATCTTGCCGGTGACGCCATCCAGGGTATAGCGCGAATTCGGGTCAATTGTGGATAAGTCTTGGGAAATGCGGAAAGCATCTATGCCCAAAGCATAAAGCCGTTCCAAATCCACGATCACAGCATTCTTCGGACGAGGGTAGATCATTACCGCTGGATGATCGGATTGCAGAAGCCACGGCATATCGACAAAGCGTATACCATTAAGGTCCAGATTCAAAGTTCCCAAACCGTTTCCACTGAAGATCTGTGAGGTGCCGTAGATGTTTACGTCCAAATCGATGTAAGGCCGTACCAGCCGCGCATTTTTCGCTTCAAGCGCAAGGAAAATCATGTCGGCGTCGCTCGTTTCCGCTGCCTGCTTGAGCGCCAACAAGCTGTCCTGCTCACCGTTGAATACGAGCTGTCCCGCAACAACACCACCCAGTTTCTGCCATTCGTCTGCGAATGCCTCCTGCATGCGTTTGTCCAGCGGCGTGTCGGCGCAAATGATGAGCGCTTTGCGCCCGCCATCGTGCCAGGCCAAGTTGGCAACTTGCCGAGCCTCGCTTTCAACCTGCAAGCTGAGAGTAAACATATCGGGTGGCAGCACCGGAGAATCTTCCGGCACATTGAGTGCAAGTGTCGGAACGCGCACCAACCCGCTGTTGGCCAGAGCAGAAACACCGTCTCGGGTGAGCGGACCCACTACGACTTGCGCTCCGGCGGTGAGCGCGAGCTGATAGGTTGCCAGGATCTCATCGCTTTGCGCGGTTGTTGCATAGACTCGCACCGGCAGACGGCTGCCACCCTGGCCGTTGGCAGCCGCCATGAAGCCCTGGCGGACAATCTCTGCAGCGGCGCCGAACGAGTCTGATTTAAGGGGCAGGATTAAAGCAACATGCGGACTAGGCGGATTGGCTTGAGGGTTTATATCAGGAGACTTAACAGGCGCAGTTTGCCCTGCTTGCGGCACTGCATTTTCAGCGCGGGTGGCAAATGTTATGGCGCATCCGTATAGTATCGCCAACAGCGTCAGCAGAAAGGCCGGCAAGCGTTGCATTCAATACATGACAAGGCGGGTAAGCCGTTATTATATGTAGTTGCTACCCCGATTGGAAATTTGCAGGACATCACGCTGCGCGCGCTCGAGGTATTGAAACAGGTGGACATTGTGGCCGCGGAAGACACACGTGTCACTTCGCGCCTGCTAAAGCATTTTCAAATCCCCGCGAAAATGATGGCGTTGCAAGAACATAACGAAAAGCGCGCGTCTGAAAGGGTGATTGCGCTGTTACAGCAGGGAAAATCTGTCGCTCTGGTCAGCGATGCGGGGACACCCACAATCAGCGATCCCGGTGCCATCGTCGTAAGCCGCGTGCGCCAGGCCGGATTCCGCGTGGTTCCGGTGCCCGGCGCAAATGCCGCAGTGAGCGCACTGTCGGTTTCAGGGCAGGACGTGTCGCATTATCTATTTTACGGATTTTTACCCAGCAAGCCGTCGGCACGGCGCCGCGAGTTGGGAGATCTTGTGACCCTGCCTTTTATGCTAATTTTTTACGAAGCGCCGCACCGCATTGTGGAAAGCATCACCGATATGCAAGCCGTATTTGGCGGCGAACGCGGCATTACCATTGCAAGGGAGCTCACCAAATTGTTCGAGAATATTTACACCGGAACACTGAATACGGCACTCGAATGGTTAAGACGGGATCAAGATCATCAGAAAGGTGAATTCGTTTTGTTGGTTTCAGGGACCGGGAAGCCCGCGGCATCTCGCAACGATGCGACGCGCATGTTGACGATCCTGTTGCAAGAGCTATCGGTCAAGCAGGCGGTGAAACTCGCTTCCCAAATTTGCGGCGAGAGCCGCAAAACACTTTACGCAGCGGCCCTGGAAATCAAGGGTAAGCCTTGACGGCATAGCGAGACAATAAAAGGATCAGGCGATTGCAGAAAATAACTTTCACCCGTCCGGACGATTGGCACGTGCATTTGCGCGATGGCGATGCGATGCGCGCCGTGGTCGCGCACACTGCACGGCGCTTTGCGCGCGCCATTATCATGCCCAATCTTGAACCGCCGATTACGACTACTAAATTGGCAAAGGCATACCACAGACGGATTCTTGCCGCGCTTCCCAAGCGATTAACTTTCGAGCCCTTGATGACCTTGTATTTGACTGCCAAAACCGAACCGGGTGAGGTTGTCAAAGCCAAACAAAGCGGAATTATTCATGGCCTGAAGCTTTATCCTGCCGGCGCGACGTTCCATTCAAGCTCCGGTGTCACCGATCCGGGTGGTTGTTTCGCAGTGCTGGAGCAAATGGAGAAGCAAGACATGCCTCTACTGGTGCATGGTGAAGTAACGGACCCAAGAGTGGATATTTTCGACCGCGAGAAAGTGTTCATCGAGCGCGTTTTGTCACAGATCACGCAACGCTTTCCTCGGCTGCGAATCGTATTCGAACATATCACTACGAGCGAGGCGGTGGAGTATGTAACACGTGCGTCAGATAATGTCGCGGCAACGATTACCGCTCACCATTTGCTGCTCAATCGCAACGCGATGTTTTTCGGCGGCCTGCGTCCGCACCATTATTGTTTGCCGCTGTTAAAGAGGGAAACACACCGGCAATCGCTCATCAAAGCGGCGACCAGCGGTAATCCTAAATTTTTCTTGGGAAGCGACAGCGCTCCGCATTCAAAAAACGCCAAACAAGCAGCGTGCGGCTGTGCGGGAATTTATTCCGCGCATGCGGCAATCGAACTTTATGCCGAAGCCTTTGAACAAGCCGGCGCACTGGACAAGCTTGAGGCATTCGCAAGCTTGCACGGCGCCGATTTTTACCGGCTGCCGCGAAATAGTCAGAAAACTGTACTTGTCAGGCGCAGATGGAAAGTACCCGACTCCCTGCGTTTCGGGAAACAAAGCCTGGTGCCGTTGCGCGCTGGTGAATTTGTCGACTGGCGCCTGGTTTAGCAACGCATGTAGTTAGGCAGTTGAAAGCTGCGTACACCGCGGCATTCGTCGCGCCAATATCAAGCAACGGACAAGTTCTGTGAGCAGAGGGTTATTCCAACCCGCGAACATGCACACGATTTCATGGAAACGCTGGAATAGTTGGTTCCACACCGCGCGACGCTGCTTCCGGATGGCCCTTTTCAACGAGTTCGTGTATTTGTTCAACTTTGCGCGCAGGAACGTCTATCATCATGAGAATCTTTCCATCCGCGATGTCTTTTTCAAACATCTGGAGCTTCGAATTCGGAACCGCGCTAGCCACCAGGCTGGAAATCCAGGCGCCTATAAGAGCGCCAATTAAAGTCGCGATCAACACCGTTATCAATTGCAGGGTTTCACCTTCGGGCGGCGCAAATATAATCAAAATACCGACCGCCGCGCCCCCGACACCGCCCAGGATGAGTCCCAATTCCGCACCGTGCACAATGTCGGTCTTTTGCAAGGCGTTCGCCTCGTGCAGATCTCCCATTGGAGTGCCGCGTCGCGCCAGACAGTGGATATGGGTTTCTTGGATGCGTGCCAGCAAAAGATCATTCATCGTTTGCTGGGCACTCGCAACATCCGGAAGGATAAAATACAGTCTTCTTCTCATATGAACCTCCGTTGCAGTCAAGCTGGAAATTTCTTAACCACACTCACATTCGAGCGCTCAATTCGACGAAAAGTTGCGCGCTGTCGTGCTCTTTTAAGTTGTAAGATGATTTTAGTACTCTAGAAGTGGTGCGCGGATCCGATTATGTCGCATTCACAATCGCGCATTTTGCCACCCTGTGAAACTTTCCCCGTGTTAACATTAAATTTGAAGCTGGCCAGACAGTCGCTGTACGTATGTTCCATATGTATAGAGGAAAGTCCGGGCTCCGCAGAGCAGGATGCCGGCTAACGGCCGGACGCCGCAAGGCGATGAAAAGGGCCACAGAGACGAGTCGCAGCCGACGCGATCCGCGCCGCTGCGGGTGAAACGAGGTAACCTCCATCCGGGGCAAGACCAAGTAGGGAAGCGATGACGTGGCTCGCGTAGCTTCCGGGTAGGTTGCTTGAGCGTGCGAGCAATTACACGCCTAGAGAAATGACTGTCGAGGGAGCCATCCCTAACAGAACCCGGCTTATCGGCCAGCTTCTTCCAATTTCCCCAGTTTTCCCTTTAATTCTCATCGGCGCTCGACATTGCGCAGCTGTTCCCCGGTTTTCGTGCAATTCTCACCCATCTAATTATTTATAAAGGGGAATTGCGCAAGTTAGACGAAACATCACTTAAGTATTTGTCGCAAAAAAGAAAAGGCTTGATCTTATGCTTGACCTCTTGTTTTTTTTAATCTAGAGTGGGAAATAGTAGTAAAAGATGGGTTTCACAGCAAAATCCGAATCATATTTTGGGGGGAGTATGTTTCAGGGAGCGTCAACGATCAATTTGGACGCGAAAGGCCGCCTCGCCGTCCCGACGCGACATCGTGACGCTCTGCAAAATCAAAGCACGGGAAAACTCGTGCTAACTGCGCACCCCGACAGCTGCCTCCTCCTTTATCCCTACGCAGCTTGGGAACCGATTCGAGTAAAAGTTATGGGCTTCCCAAGCCTGGACCGCCAGGCAAGCCTCTGGAAGCGCTTATTGGTTGGATTTGCCGAAGAGGTGGAGCTTGACGCAGCGGGACGCGTGCTGATTTCTCCCGAGCTTCGAACTTTTGCGGCTCTCGAGAAACGCGTGATGATGGTCGGCCAAGGCAGCCATTTTGAAATATGGAACCTGGAAGCCTGGAATAAACAACTGGAGCAACTTACAACGCAAAACAACAACACGCTGCCACCAGGCATGGAGAATTTTTCGCTCTGAGTTCGTAAATGAACTCACAGCATATAGCAGTTCTGTTGGATGAAGCGATCAGGGCGCTTAACGTACGGCCTGACGGAGTTTACGTGGATTGTACTTTCGGACAGGGCGGCCATAGCCGTGCAGTTCTGGGAAAACTCGCGGCTAACGGACGCCTGATTGCGCTGGATAGAGATATGACGGCGGTTGCCGCAGGGCGCGCGATTACCGATGCTCGTTTTTGCATTGTGCACGGCGCGTTTGGCGCATTGCGCCAAACGCTTCGGGAACTGAATGTACATCAGGTGGACGGAGTGTTGTTGGATCTTGGGGTGTCTGCACCGCAGCTACAACAAGCGGCGCGCGGCTTCAGCTTCCGCATTGACGGGCCGCTCGATATGCGCATGGATACCACTCGCGGGCAAACGGTCGCGCAGTGGCTGGCTCGCGCGTCCGAAGAGGAGATCAGGGAGGTCATAGAAGAATATGGCGAGGAACGGTTTGCTAAACAGATTGCAAGAAAGATTGTTGCGGATCGAGCGCGGGGACCTATTAGTACCACACGGCAGCTTGCCCAGATCGTGGCAAAAGCCGTTCGCACGCGCGAGCCAAACCAGGACCCGGCGACGCGCACATTTCAAGCTCTACGGATTTACATCAATCAGGAGCTCGAGGAATTGTCGATAGCATTGCCGCAGGTGGTGCAAGTGCTTCGACCATTCGGCAGGTTGGTTGTCATCAGCTTTCACTCGCTTGAAGACCGGTTAGTGAAGCGTTTTATGCGTGACATGGCGAAATCCGATTCTTTACCCGAGAAGTTGCCAATACGAGCCTCGGATATGGAGCAACCCCAATTGCGCGTGATCGGGAGGCCGATCAGACCCAGCACGCAGGAAATTCGGGCTAATCCTCGCGCGCGCAGCGCGGTAATGCGCATTGCCGAGCGTACGCAAACAACAAGAAATCCGGGCGCGGCAAGCCTGGGTGAAACTCTTTAACAATCTCAGCCGTGACCAGACTGAACCTCTTATTGGCGCTTATAACCATAGCCTGTGCGCTGGGTGTCGTGACATCGCAGCACAAAGCGCGCAACTTGTTTGCGGAACTGCAGAAGCAACAAGAATTATCGAGTCAACTTGACGTGGAATGGGGACAACTTCAGCTTGAGCAGAGCACTTGGGCGACGCACGCGCGCATTGAAAAGATCGCCAGTCGAATTTTGCAAATGCACGTGCCCGATGCCAAGCATACCCAAGTGATCACGCGCGAGCCTATTCCAGCGGGGAGATCGCATGAATAGCCACGCCAACCCCGCCCTGAGGCTAAGACTGCCGGCGTGGCGGGCGCGCATGGTTCTGCTTGCGGTAATGGCCTGGTTTTGCGTCCTCGCCGGACGCGCATTTTACCTGCAAGGTATGCATAACGATTTTCTGCAGCAAGAAGGAGACGCCCGCTACAGCCGCGTAATCGAAATCACGGCCCACCGCGGGATGATTACTGATCGCTCCGGCGAGCCGCTGGCGATCAGTACGCCAGTGGAATCAGTATGGGCGAGCCCGGCCGACGTCGAGATCACGCCCCAAAAACAGAAGCAGTTGGCAAGATTGCTCGGAATCGACAACACCGAGATCAGCAAACGCCTGCATGAACGTGACCGGGAATTCGTGTACCTGAAGCGCCAGCTTTCCCCGGAAGATGCAGCCAAAATCGTGCAGCTGGGAATTCCCGGCGTGTTTTTGCAGCGCGAGTATCGACGTTATTACCCGGCAGGCGAGGTCATGGCGCATTTGTTGGGATTCACCGATATAGATGACAACGGCCAGGAAGGGCTGGAGCTTGCGTATCAGGATTGGCTTGCCGGCAAGCCGGGCAGCCGCCGCGTCATCAAGGACCGGCTCGGACACATCGTCGAAGACGTGGAGAGCATCAAAGTCCCACAGGAAGGGCACGCGCTCACGCTCAGCATAGACGGCAAAATTCAGTATCTCGCCTACCGCGAGATTAAGCAGGCGGTGGAAATGCAGCGCGCCAGGGCCGGTGGAATTGTGGTGCTGGATGCTAGGACCGGCGAAGTGCTGGCGCTGGCTAGCGTGCCTTCTTACAACCCCAACAACCGCACTAAGTTTAATCCGCGGCGCACACGCAACCGGGTTATCACTGATTTATTCGAGCCGGGTTCCACCCTCAAGCCGTTTACCATTGCGGCTGCGCTGGAAGCGGGAGTAGTCACGCCAAACAGCGTGATTGAAACTGCCCCTGGGGAATTCAACGTGGGCAACGCGACCATTCACGATGCGCACCGCGAAGGGGCGCTGACGGTGGCGCAAATCATACAGAAATCAAGCAATATCGGCGCGGCGAAAATTGCGCTGTCGTTGACGTCGCAATCACTGTGGAACATTTTCAACCGCGTCGGGTTCGGTACGACGCCGCGCTCGGGGTTTCCGGGGGAGGCGTCCGGAAAACTGCGTTCCTATAAAACCTGGCGACCGATTGAGCAGGCAACCATGTCCTACGGCCATGGCATTTCGGTGAGCCTCATACAGTTGGCACGAGCCTATACGATTTTCGCAACCGACGGCAAATTGCTTCCCCTATCCCTGTTGAAGCTGAACTCGGCGCCGAGCGGCAACCGGGTCATTTCGGCGGCAACTGCGCGCGCGGTGCGCAACATGCTGGAACTGGTCGTGGAACCGGGTGGCACCGCACCGCGCGCGCAGATACTCGGTTATCGCGTCGCCGGGAAGACCGGAACTGCTCACAAACTCGAAGATGGAAGCTATGTTGGTGATCGCTACGTGTCTTCGTTTGTTGGAATGGCACCTGCTTCAGCCCCGCGCTTGATCGTTGCCGTGATGCTGGATGAACCCTCGGCTGGCGAATATTACGGCGGGATTGTCGCCGCGCCGGTATTCAGCCGAGTTACGGCGGGAGCCCTGCGTTCGCTGGATATTCCGCCCGATGCGCCAGCCAACACCGTTTTACCGCCTGCTGATCTGCCTGTGGTGAAGGAGGAAGTATGAGTTGCGGACCGGCAGACGCCACGGACGTGGAAGCCAACGTCTTTCAGCGCTTGGGCGTAAAAGTGCAGCGTCTGGCCACCGACAGCCGCAAAGTGCAAGCAGGGGATACGTTTTTGGCGTATCCGGGCGAAACGTTAGACGGGCGCAAATTCATTGCGCAAGCGATCGCGGAGGGCGCGAATTCAGTGCTGTGGGAAAGCGAAAGTTTTGACTGGAAACCTGAATGGCATGTGGCGAATCTGGGCGTCAGGGGGTTGCGCAACAAGATTGGCGGACTTGCAAGTTACATATACGGTCAGCCGTCGCAGAAACTCTGGGTCATTGGGGTCACCGGCACCAACGGTAAAACCTCATGCAGCCACTGGATTGCGCAATGCTTGACACAACTCGGAAAAAAAACCGCAGTGCTGGGAACACTCGGTAATGGTTTTCTCGACACGCTGGAGCCTAGTCTCAATGCGACGCCCGATGCGGTGTTATTGCAGGCGCAGTTGGCAAATTTCGTGGAACAGGGGGCGCAGTGCGTGGCCATTGAGGTTTCTTCGCACAGCCTGGTGCAGGGACGGGTCAACGGCGTGGAATTTGATATCGCGTTGTTCACCAATCTTTCGCGCGACCATCTGGACTATCACGGCAACATGAAGGCTTATGCCGCGGCCAAAGCCAGGCTATTTCATTGGCCCAGTCTGCAGTACGCCATCATCAACATCGACGATCGTTTTGGCGAGGAGCTCGCCGGCGACCTGAAGCAAGCACCGGTAACGGTTCTCGGTTACGGCCTGGGGAAAGGCCAAATTTCCGGTCACCACTTAAATTTGAGCAAGCACGGGCTGAACCTGGAAATTGTTACGTCGTGGGGCCAGGCGAAGTTGCAAAGTCGCATGCTCGGCGCCTTTAACGCAAGCAATTTGTTGGGCGTGCTTGCGACACTGCTCGCGAGCGAAGTACCTCTGGTGGATGCGGTACGGGTGTTGGGCGAAGTGCGGGCAGTTCGCGGGCGCCTGCAAATGTTGAGCGAGAAGGGCAAGCCGACGGTAGTCGTGGATTACGCGCACACCCCCGATGCGCTGGAAAAGGTGCTGCACGTGCTGCGTGGAATTTTAAACGGCGGGGGAAAGGCGAAATTAATCTGCGTGTTTGGCTGCGGCGGTGAACGCGACCGCGGCAAACGCGCGCTGATGGGGGAAGTGGCGTCGCGTTTAGCGGACTTTTCGATTGTTACCAACGATAACCCGCGTGGCGAAGCGCCGAGCGCGATTATTGAGGACATCGTGAGCGGCATGCAGCCTAATCACCGTGTAATCGAAGACCGGGCCGTGGCGATCGAGCGCGCGATAGCTGAGGCGAACGAACGCGACCTCGTGCTGATCGCCGGCAAGGGACACGAAATGCATCAGGAGATCAACGGAGTGAAATTGCCGTTCAACGACCTCGAGGTGGCGAAAAACGCGCTGCATCAGAAAGCTTAATAAGCTCCATGCTTGATTTGCAGCAAGCGGCGGCGGCGATAAGCGCAGTTGTAAAAGGAGAAAATGTGACATTTTCTGCAGTGAGCTCGGATACGCGTACCCTGAAAAGCGGAGAGCTTTTCGTCGCGCTCAAAGGCGAGCACTACGATGGTCGCGATTTTCTGGTTCAGGCGCGTCAAAAAGGCGCCGTCGCCGCGCTGGTCGCCGAAGCAGAACCTGCAAATATTAGCGGATTGCCGCTGCTCGTTGTAAAAGATACGCGCGCATCGCTGGGAATGCTCGCGGCGTATTGGCGCAGCCGCTTTGACATTCCCGTTGTCGGGTTGACCGGCAGCAACGGCAAGACCACGGTTAAAGAGATGCTTGCAAGCATCTTGCGCATGGCCGCGGGATCACCGCATGCGGTACTCGCGACCCGCGGCAACCTCAACAACGACATCGGCGTACCACTTACCTTGCTGGAAATGCGCAGCCACCATCGTTATGCCGTCATTGAAATGGGTACCAACCATCCCGGAGAAATTTCCTATTTGACCCGCCTGACGAAACCTGATGTCGCGCTGGTAAATAATGCCGCGCGTGCCCATCTTTCAGGTTTGATTTCAGTGGAGCAGGTGGCGCGCGCCAAGGGCGAGATATTTGAAGGATTGTCCAAAAACGGCGTGGCGGTGATCAACGCCGACGATCAATACGCGGAATTGTGGCGCAGGTCTTGTGCGGACAGACGCGTTCTCGATTTCGGCTTCGACCGTCCTGCGGCGATCAGTGCGCGCTGCGCGCTGCGCGGCAGTGGAGCGGATCTCGAAGTGGAAACCGGCGCGGGTGAAATTCATATCAAGTTGCAAGTCGCCGGACAGCATAACGCCAGGAACGCTCTTGCTGCAGCCACTTGCGCGCTGGCTCTGGGTATCAAGCGCGAAGCAATCAGCGCCGGACTTTCCGCATTCGCCGGAGTCAAAGGAAGGCTGCAGCGCAAGCGCGGCAAAAGCGGCGCGCTGTTAATTGACGACACCTACAACGCCAACCCCGAGTCGGTGCGCGCCGCGGTAGACGTATTAAGCGCAGAAGCAGGGAAAAAAGTTCTGGTGCTGGGGGATATGGGGGAACTCGGCACACAGGGTCCGGCTTTGCATGAAGAAATTGGAACGCAGGCAAAAGACGCCGGTATCGACGTGCTGTATACGCTGGGCGAACTTGCGGCTGGCGCGGCACTGCAATTCGGCAAAGGGGGAAGGCATTTTACACAGATCGAGGAACTGCTCGCCGAAGTTGAGAAACTGCTAGCCCCGGATGTCGCGGTGCTGGTCAAAGGCTCACGCTTCATGCGAATGGAAAGAATAGTGGAAAGGTTGGCCGCTGAATGATTGGCTGTGATCCGGGTTTAACGCCCAAAAACGGAGTTGGAGTATGTTGCTTGCGTTAGCACAATGGCTTGCCCAGGACATGCGCGCATTCAACGTGTTCAATTACATCACGTTGCGCGCCGTGCTGGCGACGCTGACGGCATTGCTGATTTCTTTCGTCGTCGGTCCGGCGATGATTAAAAAGCTCACCGCCTATAAAATCGGGCAAGCGGTGCGTGACGATGGCCCAAGCTCGCATCTGAGCAAAGTCGGCACGCCGACCATGGGCGGCGCCTTGATTCTGGTGTCCATCGCATCGACTAGTTTGTTGTGGGCGGATTTGCGCAACCGTTTTATTTGGGTGACGCTGCTGGTCACGCTGGGCTTCGGCCTGATTGGCTGGGTCGACGATTATCGAAAAGTCGTGCGGCGCGATCCGCATGGGCTATCGGCGCGGAGCAAGTTTTTCTGGCAGTCGTTGATCGGTCTTGCCGCCGCGCTGTTTCTTGCTTTTAGCGCCACCTTGCCGGCGCAAACGATTTTCATTGTGCCGTTCTTCAAGCATGTCGCCTACCCGCTCGGCACCATCGGGTTTGTCTTCATGACATATTTGGTTATCGTGGGGTCAAGCAATGCGGTGAACCTCACCGACGGACTGGATGGTCTGGCCATCATGCCAACGGTGATGGTCGGCAGTGCACTCGGTGTGTTCGCTTATGTGGCCGGTCACGCGATATTTTCCAAATATCTCGGCTTTCCCTACATCCCCGGTGCCGGAGAGTTAACGGTATTTTGCGCCGCTCTCGCCGGCGCGGGATTGGCTTTCCTGTGGTTTAACGTCTATCCGGCGGAAGTGTTCATGGGCGATGTGGGTGCCCTGGGGCTCGGCGCCGCTCTCGGCGTGGTGGCGGTGATCGTGCGCCAGGAAATTGTCCTATTCATCATGGGCGGCGTGTTTGTGGTGGAAACGCTTTCTGTGGTGCTGCAGGTGGCCTCATTTAAATTGACCGGGAAACGCATATTCCGCATGGCACCGCTGCACCACCACTATGAATTAAAGGGCTGGAAAGAAAACCAGGTGGTGGTGCGCTTCTGGATCATCACCATGATGCTGGTTTTAATCGGTCTTTCCACGCTCAAACTGCGCTAACGGAAATGAATATTGAACTTTCGGGAAAAAGGATTTTAGTGCTGGGACTGGGCGACAGTGGCTTGTCCATGACGCGCTGGCTTCACCGTCACGGCGCGCAGGTGCGTGTGGCTGACAGTCGCAAATATCCCCCGCATGCGGAACAACTCGCCCGCGAAATGCCGCTCGTGGCGCTGGAGACGGGCACCTTCCGCAGCACCAGTTTCAATGGAATAGACGTGATTGCAATCAGCCCCGGCGTTGCCCTCCGGGAGCCTCGGGTTTCTGAGGCTCTTAACGCCGGGGTTTTTGTTGTGGGGGATGTGGAGCTATTTGCGCAGGCTCTCAAATCGCATGCTGAGACCAAGGTGATTGCTATAACGGGCTCCAACGGCAAGAGCACCGTGACCAGCATGGTGGGCGCGATGAGCCGGTCTGCCGGAATCAACACCGTGGTTGCGGGCAACATCGGTCTTCCGGTGCTGGATGCGTTGGCGCAGGTGGAAACGGCACTTAGCCACGGGAAAACTGCGCCCGATCTGTTCGTACTGGAGCTGTCCAGCTTCCAGCTGGAAACAACTTATAGCCTCGATGCCAGCGCAGCAACGGTATTGAACCTGTGTCAGGACCATCTGGACCGTTATGACAGCATGCACGAATACGCGGCAGCGAAGGCGCGCATTTTCTCGGGTCACGGGGTGCAGGTTGTGAACCGCGACGACGAAATCAGCGGGCGCCTTGCCGATCCCGCGCGAACTGTTCTGAATTTTGGTCTGGGGGAACCCGGTGGCGACCGGGAGTGGGGCATGGTTGTTTCCGGTGGAGAACCGTGGCTTGCGCAGGGCGAAATGAAACTAATGCCGCTTGGAGAATTGCCGCTCGCCGGTTCGCACAACGCAGCCAACGCGTTAGCCGCACTGGCGCTGTGTCGGGCGTGCGACATGGAATATGCGCCGCTGCTTGTGGCGCTCAAGAAATTTACAGGATTGCCGCATCGTATGCAAAAGGTGGCTGAAATCCGCGGCGTGGCGTTTTACGACGATTCGAAAGGCACCAATGTTGGCGCTACCGTCGCAGCGCTTTCGGGTATTGAGAAAAAAGCTGTGCTGGTTGCCGGCGGAGACGGCAAGGGTCAGGACTTTTCTCCGCTTAAATCGGCTATCGCCGCTCATGCCCGCGCGGTGGTGCTCATCGGTCGCGATGCGGACAAGATCGCCAAAGCCATTGCCGGCTGCGGCATACCGCTGCTGCGCGCCGCCGACATGGAAGACGCGGTGCTACTGGCTTTCAGCAAAGCGCAGCCGGGCGATGCGGTGCTGCTTTCGCCCGCTTGCGCGAGTTTTGACATGTTCCGCGATTATGAGCATCGAGCCGAAGTTTTCTCGCGCGCAGTCCAGGGTTTGCAAACTCAGCTCAAGGTTGGAGCGAATTAGATGGCCTACCAGCTGCAGAAAAAGCGCGCACCGCTCCAAGCATATGACGAATCGCTCGTTTGGGTGACGCTGTCGCTGCTGGGCCTAGGGCTGGTGATGGTGTATTCCGCATCGATTGCGATTGCCGAGGCCGGCAAATGGCATCAGCCGACATATTTTCTGATACGCCACGCGCTGTTTATCGGAGTCGGCGTCGCCCTGGGAGGGATGGCATATCAATTGCCGATGCGCCTTTGGCAACGCATGTCTCGTTACCTGTTCTTGCTAGGCGCGAGCCTGCTGGTACTGGTGCTGATACCCGGTATTGGTCGGGAAGTCAACGGCGGGCAACGATGGCTGCCGCTGTTTTTCGTTAACCTGCAGCCATCCGAATTCATGAAACTGGTAGTGGTGATTTATGCGGCCGATTACACGGTTCGCAAGGCTGCCTACATGCACAGCTTGCGCCGCGGTTTCCTGCCCATGTTGCTGGTGATGCTGCTGATCGGAGGGCTCTTGCTGCAGGAGCCGGATTTTGGCGCATTCGCAGTTATTGCCGCGATCGCAATGGCAATCCTGTTTCTGGGTGGAATGAACTGGAAGCTTTTTGCCGGATTGATCGTCATGCTTGTAATCGGTTTCCTGCTGTTAATCTGGACTTCGCCTTACCGCATGCAGCGCGTTGTCGGCTTCATGGATCCTTGGGCCGATCCTTTTGGCACCGGATACCAATTGAGCCATGCGTTGATTGCTTTCGGACGCGGTGAATGGTTGGGCGTCGGGCTTGGGGGCAGCGTTGAAAAACTGCTTTACCTGCCGGAGGCGTATACCGATTTTCTGCTCGCTGTGATCGCGGAAGAACTTGGATTCGCTGGCGTCATTGCAGTCATCGCATTGTTTGCGTGGCTGGTGATGCGGGCATTCGCCGTTGGCCGTCAGGCGACTTACTTGGAACGCTATTTTCCCGCGCTGGTGGCGCAAGGCATCGGCGTATGGATCGCTGTGCAGGCGATCATCAATATAGGAGTCAACATGGGCGTGCTGCCGACCAAAGGTTTGACTTTGCCACTCATGAGCTTTGGCGGCAGCGGAATGGTTGCAAACTGTATTGCAATTGCATTGTTACTGCGAGTGGATTGGGAGAATCGCCAGCTGATGCGGGGGAAACCGGTATAGATGAGCCGCACGATCTTAATCATGGCGGGAGGCACCGGCGGCCATGTGTTTCCCGCGTTGGCCGTGGCGGAGTATTTGAAGCAGCAGGGATGGCGCGTGGTATGGCTGGGCACGCGCAAAGGCATGGAGGCAAAGTTGGTTGCGCAGCAAGGATATGACATGGCATGGGTGAATTTCTCGGGAGTGAGAGGAAAGGGCGCGTTGCGCTTTTTGTTGCTGCCGATTGAGCTTTTGGTTGCGCTCTGGCAGTCGGCCCGCGTGATTTTCAGGCAGCGGCCGGATGTGGTTCTGGGCATGGGCGGTTACGTCGCTTTCCCCGGGGGAATGACGGCTTCCCTGTTGAACAGGCCGCTGTTGATTCACGAGCAGAATTCGATCGCGGGGTTGGCTAACAAAGTGCTGGCAAAACTCGCAGACCGAGTTTTAGTGGCGTTCCCTGGCGCATTCGGTGCCGCAAAACCCGCCAATCAAATAGTCACTGGCAATCCGGTGCGTAGCAGTATCGTTGCTCTTGCGCCGCCTCAAGCGCGCTATGCCGATCGTACCGGGAATTTGCGCTTGCTGGTCATTGGAGGAAGCTTGGGGGCGGAGGTTCTCAATACAACCGTGCCGCCTGCGCTGGCGCTTCTGCCGGCGCAGTCCCGGCCGATCGTTACGCATCAATCAGGCGCACGGCATCTGGCCGCGCTCAAGGAGGGCTATGCCCGCGCGGGCGTCGAGGCCCGCGTTGAGCCCTTCATCGACGACATGGCGCGCTGCTATGCGAAATCCGATTTGGTGATCTGCCGCGCGGGTGCGATCACAGTTTCTGAAATTGCCGCTGCGGGCATCGCCAGCATCCTGGTGCCCTTTCCGTACGCGGCAGACGATCACCAGACGCACAACGCTCGCTTCCTATCGGAGCGCGGCGCGGCGTGGCTGCTGCCGCAAAGCGAGTTGAGCCCGAGCTCGCTCGCCGACCTATTGCGGGGGATTAGCCGCGAGCAATTGCTGCAAGCCGCGAGCCGTGCTCGGGAGCTTGGGAAACCGGATGCCACCCAGTCGGTGGCACGGCAGTGCATGGAGTTGGCGCATGAGGCATGACCTCAGGTACATGCATTTCACCTGCGGAAGCGGGCCTGCCATGAATAGGAAGCTGGGGCCCGTCGACGTTGGTTCGACCGGATGCGACCGACCGCGAACGGCACGGACCTCCGACGCCGTGATGCAGATTCACTCGGACGGTCTGCGATGAAACACAAGGTAAAACACGTGCATTTCATCGGCATCGGGGGCTCCGGCATGAGTGGCATCGCCGAGGTCTTGCTCAATCTGGGGTTTCGGGTAAGCGGATCGGATCTTGTTGAAAATGCGGCGACCCACCGCCTGAAAATGTTGGGCGCGAAAATCCATCAGGGGCACGCGCAAGCGAATGTTGAGGGTTCTGATGTGGTGGTTTTGTCGACGGCGGTGAATGCGGACAATCCTGAAGTCACCGCGGCGCGCGCACGCGGCATTCCGGTGATTCCGCGCGCGGAAATGCTGGCGGAACTGATGCGTCTGCGCCAGGGCATTGCAGTTGCCGGAACGCACGGCAAGACCACAACCACCAGCCTGGTTGCCAGCGTACTGGCGGAAGCAGGGATGGATCCGACCTTTGTCATTGGTGGGCGGCTCGAAGCGGCGGGGTCGCATGCCAAGCTTGGCAGCGGCGAATTCATCGTGGTCGAAGCGGACGAATCGGATGCCTCATTCCTCTATCTGCAGCCGATAGTGGCGGTGGTGACCAATATTGATGCCGACCATATGGAGACTTACCACCACGATTTCGCAAAACTCAAGCAAGCGTTCGTGGATTTCATTCAGCACCTCCCGTTCTACGGAACCGCGGTGCTGTGCATCGACGATGCCAGAGTTCGAGAGATTATTCCGGCGATCAGCAAACCCGTCATCACGTATGGGCTTTCCGAGCGCGCACAAGTGCGCGCCGTGGACGTCGCCCATTGCGACGGGAAAATGCAGTTCCGGGTTACACGTCGGAATACCAAGGATTTGCCCGTCACGTTGAATATGGCTGGGGTGCACAACGTGCAGAATGCGCTTGCTGCCATCGTTGTCGGGATGGAACTGGGCGTTACAGATTACGCCATGGTCAAGGCGCTCGCCGAGTTCAAAGGTGTGGGACGGCGTCTTCAGCGCTACGGCGAGATTCGGCTGGAGCGCGGCGGCAGCTATACGCTGCTGGACGATTACGCACACCACCCGGCGGAAATTGCAGCGACACTTGACGCAGTGCACGGCGCTTTTCCCGGCAGACGCATCGTGCTGGCGTTTCAGCCCCACCGTTACAGCCGCACGCGCGACTTGTTCGATGACTTCGTCAAAGTATTGTCCTCGGTGGACGTCCTGTTGTTGTGCGAGGTGTATCCCGCCGGGGAAAAGCCGATCATCGGAGCCGATGGCAAGGCTTTAACGGAAGCGATCCGGCTGCGCGGCAAGAAGCCGATGTTCTTGGAGAAGATAGCCGAGCTTCCCCAGGCGATTCGCAACAACGCGCAGTCCGCGGATCTGGTGTTGACGATGGGGGCGGGCTCCATTGGCGGAGTGCCGGCAATGCTCGCGCAGAGTGCTGCAGAGATACAGCATGCGAACCAGAGCTGAAATTCATGAGGATGATTCAACAAGACAACTTTAAAGAACTGCGCGGGAGTCTGCGGCTCAATGAGCCGATGGCGGACCATGTCAGTTGGCGCGCCGGAGGCAAGGCGGATCGCGTGTATATACCTGCCGACCTCGACGACTTAGCTGTTTTTTTGGAAACTTGCAGCGACGATGAGGCCATACATATGGTCGGACTCGGCAGCAATCTTCTGGTGCGCGATGGCGGCGTGCGCGGCACGATTATTCTGCTGCACGGGGCCGTGCAGCAATTGCGCCTGGAGCCCGGCGCACAGGAACACGGAATGATCTACGCCGAAGCCGGCGTGGCCAGTCCCAAGGTAGCGCGTTTCAGCGCGGTAAACGGCTTTCAAGGTGCCGAATTTCTCGCTGGAATCCCCGGCACAATAGGCGGCGCCCTGGCGATGAACGCGGGCTGTTATGGAAGCGAAATCTGGGAAATTGTGGCGCAGGTGTTGAGCATCAGCCGCGACGGAGCGCTGAATCTGCGCCGCCCAGCAGATTACGAAACCGGTTACCGCTCTGTGGCGCTGCGTTCGAGAGCTGAGGAGTGGTTTGCCGCAGTGTGGCTGAAATTGGCGCGTGGGAACAGCGTTGCCGCGCAGGAAAAAGTCAGGGAGCTGCTTAAGCGCCGCATTATGAGCCAGCCACTGAATGAGCCAAACGCGGGATCGGTATTCCGCAACCCGCCCGGGGTGTTTGCCGCGCAGTTGATCGAACAATGCGGGCTAAAAGGCGCGCGGGTCGGCGATGCGGTGGTATCGAACAAGCACGCCAACTTCATTGTTAACACCGGTGCGGCCACGGCTGCAGATATTGAGGCGTTGATTGAGAACGTGCGGATCGCCGTGCGGCAGAAATGTGGAATTGAACTGGAAACCGAAGTGCGAATCATTGGCGATGCGTGAGGGCCAGGACGCGTGGAGCAAAGAATTAGCAGCGTGACATTCGGAATAGTCGCGGCGCTTGCCAGTGGGCGCGCCGGACTCGGACTCGCGAAGCGTGGGGCGGGAAGGCGAAGCGCTGGCCACCCGGGGCGAATTCTTACTCAAGGTGGGACCGTATGAGCCCATTTGGCAAGGTTGCAGTGCTCATGGGTGGCCGTTCAGCGGAAAGAGAAATTTCGCTCATAAGCGGCAACGCGGTGCTCGCTGCACTCAAACGCCGCGGAATTGACGCAAATGCTTTCGATCCCAAGGAACGGCCACTGGAACAACTGCGAAACGACGGTTTCAAGCGCGTCTTCATCGCGCTGCACGGCCGCCTGGGCGAAGACGGCACAGTGCAGGGAGCATTGCAAATGATGGACATCGCCTATACCGGCAGCGGCGTGATGGCGAGCGCGCTGGCGATGGATAAATGGCGCACCAAGCTGGTATGGCGGGCGGCAGGGATTACGACCCCGCGCTGGGAATTGATGAGTGCGGATAGCGACTTTAAAAAAATTGCGCAGAAACTTGGATTGCCGTTAATGGTGAAGCCCTCGCGCGAGGGTTCAAGCATCGGTATGAGCAAAGTGGTAAAGCGGGAGCGGTTGCGCGCAGCGTACCGCCTGGCCGCAAGGCTCGACAATGTAGTAATCGCAGAGGAATTCATCAAAGGCATCGAATTGACCGCTTCCATTCTGGACGGTCAGGCGCTGCCCCTAATACGGGTGGAAACACCGCGCCCGTTTTACGATTACCGTGCGAAATATTTTGCCAGCAGCACACGCTATATCTGCCCATCCGGGATCAGTGCACAGCAGGAAAAAAAAATTCAGGAGAAGGCGCTGCAGGCATTTCGGATATTGGGCTGTACAGGCTGGGGCAGGGTAGACCTGATGCTGGACGGGCGGACACCTTATTTCATCGAGGTGAATACGGTGCCGGGTATGACTGACCACAGTCTGGTACCGATGGCGGCGCGTGCCGCTGGAATAAGCTTCGATGATCTGGTGATGAGGATTTTGGAGTCGGCGCATGTGGAATAAGCCTTACATGATGCTATGGACCGCCAATTTGCTTTATGCGCTTGCCGGTGTACTTGCGCTTTTCGCGGCGTTTAGCGTTGCGATCCGGCTTCCGTGGTTTGAACTTCGAGAAGTGGTCGTGAGTGGAGAGCTTGACCACGTTACGCGCGGGCAGCTGCAGCAGGCAGCGAGGCAGCTCCGCGGGAATTTTTTCACACTGGACCTGAATCAGGCGATGAGCAGCTTCGAAAAACTGCCGTGGGTGCGCAGTGTTAGCTTGCGCCGCCATTGGCCGGATAGTTTAGAAGTTGTGTTGCAAGAGCAAGTGCCTTTGGCGCGCTGGGACGGCGGTGGCCTGGTCAACACGTACGGCGAAGTCTTTACGGGCGAGAGCGGCCGAAGTCTGCCACTTTTTTCCGGTCCTGAAGGAAGTGCGCCGGATATCACCAGACAATACTTGTTATTCAGCCACGTTCTCGCGCCCCTCAAGCTGCAGCCCGTGGAGGTTCAGCTGTCGCAGCGGGGCGCCTGGCAGATCTTGCTGGACAACGGTTTGCTGCTGGTGCTGGGCAGAGAACGCACCGAAGCGCGACTCGAGAGGTTCATCGCCGTTTACCACGACACCATAGGTAAGCTTCCATGGCAGCCGTCATATGTGGATTTGCGCTACGACAATGGCTTCGCGCTGCGCGAGCCTCAGGCGGTGCGACAACAGAATGAGCCCGTCAAGCAAGACAAAAGCGGGCCCGAACGAGACAAGTCATAAGAGATGCCGATAAGCCGGGCGAAAGATAACAAAAACCTAATAGTGGGCCTTGATATCGGGACCACGAAAATCGCTGCGATTGTCGCCGAAATTTGTCCGGAGGGCGGACTGGAGATCATCGGCATGGGCAGCGCGCCATCGCGCGGACTGAAGAAAGGCGTGGTCGTAAATATCGAATCCACTGTGAATGCTATCCAGCGCGCGCTGGAAGAAGCGGAGTTGATGGCCGATTGCAAGATTCGTGAGGTCTACACCGGGATCGCCGGCAGCCATATCAAAAGTTTCAATTCGCACGGCATGGTGGGAATCAAGGATAAAGAGGTTGCGCAGATCGACGTGGAGCGCGTTGTGGAAACAGCCAAGGCGGTGAACATACCGACCGATCAGCAAATTCTTCACATCCTCAATCAGGAATTCATTATCGACGGTCAGGAAGATGTGCGCGAACCGCTTGGCATGAGCGGAGTGCGCCTGGAGGTAAAGGTACACATCGTGACCGGGGCGGTTTCCGCCGCGCAGAACATCATGAAGTGCGTACGGCGCTGTGGCCTTTCGGTGTGCGATTTGATATTGCAGCCCCTGGCTTCGGCCACGGCGGTGCTGTCTGAAGACGAAAAGGATCTGGGCGTATGTCTAGCCGATATCGGCGGCGGCACTGCGGATATCGCCGTGTTCACTCACGGAGCAATCCGCCATACCGCGGTGATCCCGATCGCCGGCGATCAAATCACGAACGATATTGCGATGGCGTTAAGGACGCCGACCAAGGACGCAGAGGACATCAAACGACGCTTTGGCTGTGCGCTGCGGCAGCTGGCTGATCCTCACGAAATGGTAGAGGTTCCCGGTGTCGGAGACCGCGGTCCTCGCCAATTATCCCGGCAGACATTGGCAGAAGTCATTGAGCCCCGCGTCGAGGAACTTTATTCGCTGGTGCAGGCGGAGCTGCGCAGAAGCGGCTTTGAGGAACTGCTTTCATCAGGAATTGTAATCACCGGCGGTAGTAGTGCCATGCAGGGCATGGTGGAGCTGGGCGAAGAGGTATTCCACATGCCGGTCCGGCTCGGCATGCCGCACTATCTGGGCGGGCTTGCCGAGGTGATACGTCATCCGCGTTTTTCCACGGCGGTGGGCTTGCTGCTGCTCGGCATGCAGCAGCGTGCGCGTCAGGAGCTGGTGAAGCTGCAAAGCGGATCTTTGCGCCCGGTATTCGACCGCATGAAGCATTGGTTCCAAGGGAACTTCTGATTATCGAAATCAGGGAAGACACCGATGAAATGACAAAGGCTATCGGTAACCAGGGTCAGTTTTACTGTAGTTGAGATCATCGTCATAAAGGAGATGTACATGATTGAGATTGTTGATACACAATCGCATGAAGCGGTAATCAAGGTAATAGGAGTTGGTGGCTGCGGAGGTAATGCCGTTGATCACATGATCAACCAGGGGGTAAAAGGCGTGGAATTTATAAGCGCCAACACCGATGTGCAAGCGTTGAAGCGCAACCAAGCGAAAGTCCAGCTGCAGATGGGTTCTTCGGTTACCAAGGGTCTTGGAGCAGGAGCCAATCCCGAAATCGGGCGCGAAGCCGCGCTGGAAGATCGCGAGCGAATCGCGGAGCTGATACAGGGTACCGACATGCTGTTCCTGACTGCGGGCATGGGCGGAGGCACCGGTACGGGTGCCGCGCCTGTGGTCGCGGAAATCGCCAAGGATCTGGGCATCCTCACCGTGGCGGTGGTGACCAAACCGTTCGCATTTGAAGGCAAGCGCATGCGGATCGCGCAGCAGGGTATTGAGGCCCTGTCTCAGTACGTGGATTCATTGATCGTGATTCCCAACGACAAACTGATGCAAGTGCTGGGCAACAAAATAACCCTGGATGCTGCTTTCCAAGCGGCCAACGATGTGCTGCACGGCGCAGTGGCCGGCATAGCGGAAATCATAAGTTGCCCGGGCATGATTAACGTCGACTTTTCCGACGTGCGAACGGTGATGGCGGAAATGGGCATGGCGATGATGGGTTCTGCCAAGGCTTCGGGCGCCGACCGCGCTGAGCTGGCCGCGGAACAAGCGATTGCCTGCCCGCTGCTCGAAGGGGTCAATATATCCGACGCGCGCGGAGTACTGGTCAACATCTCCGCCAGCAAAGCGAGCTTCGAGTTGCAGGAAATGTATGACGTGATGGACGCGATCAAGGCCTTTACGGCCGAGAGTGCGACCGTGATTGTCGGAGCGGTCTACGACAATGAACTGAAAGACGACATTCGGGTCACAATCGTTGCGACCGGCCTTAATTCCCCGAGCAGCAATAAGCAGGACAAGCCTTTGAGCGTCGTGAAAACAGGGACCGACGCGGCAGACATGGTGAATTATGCGGAGCTTGAGACGCCGGCGGTGGTAAGAAGGCGCAATCGTGATGCCACCATCGAAGCAATGCGGCAATCGGGTGTAGAGATGCTCGACATCCCCGCATTCTTACGCAAGCAGGCGGATTAACAGCAAAAAGCCAGGCTGGCGGGAGTGGCATATTGCAGCGCATCGTGATACGATTGCAATTCCTGCTGTATGAGTAACTGTTTATTTAGAAAGCGTTCTTGACAAATGATAAAGCAGCGCACGCTCAAAAACATCATACGTGCAACCGGTGTCGGTCTGCACACCGGAGAAAAAGTCTATCTAACCTTGCGTCCCGCAGCGCCCAATACCGGAATAATATTTCGCCGCGTTGATCTTCCACAGCCGGTGGAGATCAAGGCAGATCCGCACCAAGTGGGCGATACGCGCCTATCGTCGTGTCTGGAGAAGAGCGGCGTCAAAGTATTCACCGTAGAACATCTGATGTCGGCTTTTGCCGGATTGGGAGTTGACAATGCCTACGTCGACCTCTCCGCGCCGGAAGTGCCGATCATGGACGGCAGCGCCGGCCCATTCGTGTTCCTGCTCCAGTCCGCGGGAATCGAAGAGCAGAATGTACCCAAGAAATTTATCCGCATTAAAAAGTCCGTCGAGCTGATAGATGGCGATAAATGGGTGCGCTTTGAACCGTATAATGGTTTTCGCGTTCATTTCAGCATTGATTTCGACCACCCGCTTTTTGAAAGCTCAAACCAGTCGGTCACAGTGGATTTCGCAACCACGTCCTATATAAAGGAAGTCAGCCGCGCCCGTACTTTCGGGTTCATGCAGGATGTTGAAAATCTGCGCTCGATGGGGCTCGCATTGGGCGGTAGCCTGGATAATGCAGTGGTCATGGACGAGTTCCGAGTGCTCAACAGTGACGGTTTGCGCTACGACAACGAGTTCGTCAAACACAAGGTGCTGGATGCCATCGGCGATCTATATCTGCTCGGGCATCCGTTAATCGGCTCTTTCAGCGGCCATAAGTCCGGGCATACCCAGAACAACGCTTTGTTGCGCCGCCTGCTCGCGGAGTCCCAAGCCTGGGAATTTGTGAGTTTTGAACGCAGCGAGGAAGCACCGGCGTTTCTCAGACTGCAAGCGCAGCTCGCCTGATCTTCCTGTTCTGATTTTCCAATCGCGGCCGAAGCCAACCGGTCGGAAGCGACGTTCGGCGAAACGGGTGCCGTTTGGTCATACTCAGATTCATGGCGTTCGTGGGGCTGATTACCATCGCGCTTTCCATAGCGATGTGGCTGTTCACTCGCAATCCCCGCTACCTGAATTTTACCTGGCAGTTAGTCAAATTTCTTGTAGTCTTCGCCGTGGTGGTAATGGCATTGTTTGTGCTAGAAAGGCTGATCTTGGTCATATGATGCCCGGGCCAGGAATCTCTCGAGTGAACTGCGCAGAGGTGATGGAGGGAGCCTCGCCGCAAGCTCCTGTAAATGGCCCAGGGCTTTACCGCTCAAGCCCACTTTGCGACGGGGTGGGGCCGGGGGGTGCGGGGGTTGCACTTCTACGCGAATTGCAGTAACCTTGTATCCCCGCTTCTGAAAATTAATTAATAAACTTGGGGTTAGCTGTTTCAGTTTCGCGGCCACGGCCCCATTGTCCGCGAACAATAGCAGCGAACTGTGCGCGAACCGGCCCACCCTTCCGGATAGCGCCAGCGGCTTCGGCGCAGACTCGGTAAACACTTGTTGCATTTCAATCAGGCATTGAGCTTGCTTCACGAGTGAATGCAGGGTAGGCGTGGCGTCCAAATAAGAACCGATTTTTCGCGTTGGCATCGGAGGAGGCTTAATAGGGAGAGACGGATTAGTGAACATTATTCTCGTTTCGGGTAGCTTAGGGAAGTCCAAAACGCTTACTCTGAGCCATGCGCAAATCGTATTTCTTGTAGTGCTGATGTTAGTGGGGATGCTGGTTTTCGCAGTCGTATTACATTATCTGACCTTGCGCCATGCCGCGACAATCAAAAGCCCTTATCTAAAGTCGCTATTACTCTCAGTGCAGGAGCAGGAAAACCACAAGCGGGAAGCCTACTTGCGCGAAAATTTGAGTGCCATGGCCATCAAACTAGGCCAAATGCAGGCGCAATTGCTGCGCCTCGAAGCTCTAGGCGACCGCCTGACCAAACAGGCCGGTTTTAAGCCCGAGGAATTCATGTTCAATCAACCTCCGGGCCGAGGCGGTGCACTTTCCGGCGTACCGCAGCATGAACTTACGCTTGGCGAATTCAGCGGTCAAATGGACAAATTGGCCAATGACCTTAACGACCGCGGCGACGAGTTGGCAATTCTCGAAACAACGCTCATGCGAGACCGCTTGAAGAAGAAACTGGTGCCGTCGACGCCGCCGGTTAATACCGGCTGGTTTTCTTCCAAATTTGGTTGGCGCATTGATCCGTTTACGGGGAATGAGGCTTTCCACGAGGGCGTGGACTTCGCGGCGCAAACGGGAAGCCCGGTGATTTCTGCCGCGGCCGGAGTGGTGATTTACTCGGATTTTCAGCCGGAGTATGGTAATCTGATTGAAATTGACCATGGCAATGGAATAACGACGCGCTACGCGCATTTATCCAAGCGCTTGGTCAAGGTCGGCGACGTGGTGCTGCGCGGAACGAAAATTGGCGAGGTGGGAAGCACAGGCCGCTCCACTGGCCCGCATCTGCACTTTGAGGTGCGCAACAAAGGAATTCCGCAAAACCCGGTAAGTTTTCTGCACATGCCGGGCTAGACTCTAGGTTTTTACCAGCGTAATGGCTGAGGGGCGAGGCGGAAGACTCCTCGCCCCTTGTGTTTTCTAATGTTGACCAATTTCCGTTTTCATGGTATCCGGCCTGCTTAAAAAAATATTCGGCAGCCGCAATGAGCGGCTGCTCAAACAATATCGCCGCACAGTGCGCGTAATCAATGCACTGGAGTCGGAGGTCGAAAAGTTCTCGGACGGGGAATTGCGCGCCAAGACAGACGAATTTCGTAACCGCGTCCAGCAGCATATTAAACAAGTCCCCAGCAAAACCGATACAGATGCCGCGCCGGGAGCCGCGCATGACGCCGACAGTGAAGCGGGCGGAACGATCCTGGACGAACTGTTGCCGGAGGCGTTCGCGGTGGTACGCGAAGCCAGCAAGCGCACGCTTGCCATGCGGCATTTTGACGTGCAGCTAATCGGCGGCATGGTGCTTCACGACGGCAAAATCGCCGAAATGCGAACCGGGGAGGGTAAAACTTTGGCCGCCACTCTGCCAGCCTATCTCAACGCGCTTACCGGGCGCGGGGTTCACGTGGTGACTGTCAACGACTACCTGGCACAGCGCGACGCCGACTGGATGGGAAAAATATACGGCTTTTTGGGTTTAAGCGTGGGCGTTAACCTCTCGCAAATGCCACACGAGGCCAAGCAAAAAGCCTATGCGGCGGACATCACCTACGGCACCAACAACGAATTCGGCTTTGATTACCTGCGAGACAACATGGTGTATCAGCCGTCGGAGCGCGTGCAGCGAGGCTTGTATTACGGCATCGTGGACGAAGTAGACTCGATTTTAATCGACGAGGCGCGCACCCCCCTCATCATTTCCGGGCAGGCGGAAGACACCACGGACCTCTATTATCGGATGAACGATTTGGTGCCCAAACTCACTCGCCAGCAGCAAGAGAATGGCCCGGGCGATTACAGCGTTGACGAAAAGAACAACCAGATATTACTTACTGAATCAGGGCATGAGCACGCTGAGAAGTTGCTGACCCGCGCGGGATTGCTGCCGCCAAGCGGCAGCCTGTACGATGCCTCACACATCAATCTGGTGCACCATTTATACGCTGCGCTCAGGGCGCACGCCCTGTTTCACAGGGACCAACATTACGTAGTGCAGGACGGCGAGGTAGTGATTGTGGACGAATTCACCGGGCGGCTAATGGCAGGACGGCGTTGGTCCGATGGCCTGCACCAGGCGGTGGAAGCAAAGGAAGGGGCGAAAATCCAGCGCGAGAACCAGACGCTCGCCTCGATCACTTTCCAGAATTATTTTCGCATGTACCAAAAGCTCGCCGGCATGACCGGTACCGCGGACACTGAGGCGTATGAATTTCAGCAGATTTACGGACTGGAAACCGTGGTGATCCCCACGCATATGCCGATGATCCGAGAAGACCGGCATGATCAGGTGTACCGCACCGCCGGTGAGAAATACCGCGCAGTGATCAACGATATAAAGGATTGTTATGCGCGCGGTCAGCCCGCTTTGGTCGGTACCACCTCGATTGAAAACTCCGAGCTGTTGTCCGGGCTGCTGGCCAAGGAAAAGCTGCCGCATCAGGTGTTGAATGCCAAGCAGCACGCGCGCGAAGCGGAGATCGTGGCACAGGCGGGACAACCGAAAGCCGTCACTATCGCCACCAACATGGCGGGCCGCGGCACCGATATCGTGCTGGGAGGTAATCCCGATCCGGAAATTAATCGTGTCCGTAACGATGAAGGCATTGATACGGCGTCAAAAGATGCCCGTATCTCGGAGATACGCAGACAATGGCAGAAGCTGCACGAACAAGTTGTGGCTGCGGGCGGTTTGCACATTGTTGGCACCGAACGCCATGAGTCGCGGCGCGTTGACAACCAGTTGCGCGGACGCTCGGGCCGTCAGGGTGATCCTGGATCCAGCCGTTTTTATCTGTCGCTGGAAGACCCGCTGCTCCGGATTTTCGCTTCTGACCGGGTGGCCGCTATTATGCAGCGGCTTAAGATGCCGGAAGGCGAGGCCATTGAACATCCATGGGTTACCCGTGCCATTGAGAACGCCCAGCGCAAGGTCGAAGCACGCAACTTCGACATCCGCAAGCAGCTGCTGGAATACGACGATGTCGCCAATGACCAGCGCCGGGTGATCTACCAGCAGCGCAGCGAGCTGCTTGAAACCAAGGATATTTCAGACACGATTCGCGCCATGCGTGAGGACGTGGTGAACGAAATCATCAGCCGCCATATCGTGCCGGAAAGCATGGAGGAAGAATGGGACGTGACGGGGCTCGAAAAAACACTTGTTGCCGAACTGCAGCTGCAGCTTCCGTTGCGCCAGTGGCTGGAGCAAGAACCCGACGTGCACGAGGAAACGCTGCGTAGCCGAATTATCGATGCGGCTCACGCGCAGTACCAGCGTAAGTTGGAGTTGGTCGGATCCGAAGTCATGCACATATACGAAAATGCGGTGATGCTGCAAAGCTTGGACAGTCATTGGCGCGAGCATCTTGCTGCGCTCGACCATTTGCGTCAAGGGATCCATTTGCGCGGTTACGCCGCGAAGAATCCCAAGCAGGAATACAAGCGCGAGGCCTTCGAATTGTTCGCCTATATGCTCGAGCTTATCAAGGCTGAAGTCACTAAAACAGTAATGACGGTGCAGATCAAGAGCCAGCAGGATGTGGAAACGGCGGAAACACCGTCGACCCCGGCAAACGTACAATACCATCATGCCGATTATGAGGAGGCGCTGGCGCAGACAGATAGCGGAACCGAAACCGAAACCAAGACCCGGCCGTTTGTACGTGGCTCGCAGAAAATCGGACGCAATGATCCCTGCCCGTGCGGCTCAGGAAAGAAATACAAGCACTGTCACGGCGCCATAAAATGATACATAAATTCCATAAATTCGATACCTGCTCACACGCTGACGCATGTATTTGTTATACATAATGCGTTAGCGAATTGTTGCGCGACGAATACGAATACATTTCGAAAGACAAAAAGGTTTTCGGTAAGCGTGCAGTAGCATTCATTGCGTACCCGTCAAGCAGGGAATTTGCACATACAGCAGACTTGGGGTTGGTTCAACTAAAAACGACTTGACGCGATTTTAAGCGTAATGGCTTTTCAATATATTCGTAGACAAGATTGCTGACAATGAGCACGATTGACACTATTAAAAAACAGGCTATTACGGCTTCCAGAAAAGATAATTGCGGTACATTCACTCCGTCAATAATTCCTTGCGGTTTTTTTAATACAAATCGGAAAAATTGGTTCGCCATCCAGACAATGGCAAAGTGGCTCATATACACGCTATAGGAAATAGTCCCGAGCCAAGTTAATGCTTTAACATTTAATAATCGTTTCAGGATGCCTTTGCTTGACGAAACCAAAGTAAAAATCAGCGCCGCCGTAAAAAAGTACGTTAAATAGTCAAATTCAAACTTTGGCTTGATCGATAGAAAAATCAGCAATCCTACAAATGAAACGATTGAAAAAATGGATGGTACATTTATTTTTGTAGTTTCCTTTAATTTTGCAGTAAGGCAGCCTAAAAAAAATCCAGTGTAGCAGTTCAGTAATGCATCAAAACCAAATGTGCTCTGGTTGATCAGCAGTAGGATCGAAATAAGAAATAAAGCGGAAAAGATGATATCTTTTAATTTCTTGAAGAAAAGTACGACGACAGCAAACAAAAGATAGGTATAAAACTCTACACTTATTGACCAAGAAGGAGCGTTAAACATTAAGGCGTGACCGGTGGGTCCGATTGCTTGTACTAAGAATATATTCTCGATTAGCGCGGGTAGAATATCACTTGTGCTGTACAGTTGGGTATTGGGACTGACAACGCCAAATTTATTAGCAACGTATTTCGCCATAACAATAACAACAAAAATGGACAAAAATAAAAGATGAACTGGATATAATCGTCCGAACCGTAAAAATTGAAAGCGCAAAAGTTGTTTGCCGTTTGTGATTTTCGTGGAGTAGGAGTAGTAAATTACGTAACCGGATAAAACAAAAAACAATTCCACCATCAAGTAGCCATTGCGAATAATTCCACAGTTATAGAAACTCGAGTTCCATTGCGACATATGAAGAATTACAACAAGCAGCGCGGCTAAACCCCTGATGCTCTCCAACTCCTGAACTTTCGTCTGACTTTGATTTGGTTTTTGCTGTGTCTGTGTCAGATTAATCATTTTGAATGGCAACAAAGCTTTTACAAGTTATGAAAACAGTGTGCGTTAAGCAGATAGGTTTAGCAAGCAACCAATATGTGCAAAGTATTGCCGACCTGCTCTGGAAAAATTGAATTTAAACTCGTTGCGTGTGAATGTTAGGCGACACAAGAATGTACTCGAGAACGCTAATTGAATACAGCCCCATAGGGTATCCGTGGCAAAATATACGGGTTGTCGTGGTATGCTGGCGTACGTGTTTACGGAATATGATTTGACAAGACCGGCGAGGGAGGCTGGTAATGTCTTTAAAAAATTTGCGCCTGTACCAATTCATGAGCCACTTAGGCTTATTGCGCCGCAGCTACCTGCTAAAGTTCATGCTGGTGGTGCTATTCGGCGCCTACCTGCCGCTTATCGCACTTGTGATGTACGTCGTCTTGTCCGAGCCTCACAGTCTGGCGGGGGTGGTGCCCGTTTTCGTGGCCGTTTTGCTGGTAATTGTCGTCGGAACAGCCGTTACCCTGTTGTTTCTAGAGGGCTTGCTTAGACCGGTGCGCCAGACTTCGCACAGCCTCAAACAGTACCTTGCCGAGCGCAGCCTGCCGAACCTGCCCACTGATTATGGGGATGAGGCGGGACAGCTTATGGCCGATGCCCAATACGTCATCACCCGGCTCGACAACACGTTGCGCGAACTTGAGAACATTTCGCTTACCGATCATTTAACCGGTATGTACAATCGGCGCGCCGGCGAACACCGCCTGTCGGAAGAAATTGCGCGGGCGGAACGGGAAAACAAGCGTTTCCTGCTCGCGTTTATTGACATCAATCTCCTGAAGCAGGTCAACGATCGGTATGGCCACGATGCAGGGGACGCCTGCCTTATCCATTTTGCTTCGCTGCTGGCGGATTGTGTGCGCAAGGGGGACTGGTGCGCGCGCTGGGGCGGTGATGAATTCCTGCTGACCGTGTACCAGCCGGACGTGGAAAATGCCCTGGTATTTAATCGTGTACTTACCGAGCTCGATTCCAAGCCTTGCCAGGTGCGCCATAATCTCACTATCCACCTGAGCGTGAGCATCGGGGTGGCCGTGTACCAGCGCGGCATGTCTGTTGAAACTCTGGTGCAGCAGGCCGACCGCGCCATGTACCAGGCCAAAGTGGAGGGTGGTGGGAAATCCAAGGTCGTTTTTTTTGGCAAATAGACGTCGCACCCCTGCCGTTCCCTAGGAACACGCATGCCGATTAACTTGATGTCGCCGGACCCGGAACAACTGTTGCCGGTGAAGGGCGTAGCATTGGGCACCGCCGAAGCCGGGATTAAAGCGCCGGGCCGCAAAGACCTGCTGGTGATGTCGCTTGCGCTGGGCTCGACAATTGCGGGGGTATTCACGCGGAACCGCTTTCGCGCGGCGCCCGTCCTGGTTAGTCTTGAACACCTGCACGCTAAACCCGAGGTGCGGGCGCTTGTTGTCAACACCGGTAACGCCAACGCCGGCACCGGCAACGAGGGCATTAACCGCGCACGCCAAACTTGCGCCGCGCTGGCAAAACTGCTGGGTTGTGAGGCGCAGGCCGTGCTTCCGTTTTCCACCGGGGTGATCATGGAACCCCTGCCGGTGGAACGTATTGTCGCCGGTTTGCCGCATTGCGTTGCCGGCTTGCGCGAAAATAACTGGCTTGACGCGGCACAGGCAATCATGACCACCGACACGCTCCCAAAAGCCCGGTCCCGGCGTGTGTCGATAAACGGAGCCGCGGTGACCATTACCGGCATCGCCAAGGGCGCCGGGATGATTCGCCCTGATATGGCAACGATGCTGGGATTCATCGCGAGCGATGCGCGCGTCAGCCAGCCCGTGCTTCAGACGGTGGTAAGCGATGCGGCTCGGGATTCGTTCAATTGTTGCACCGTGGACGGCGATACGTCGACCAACGACGCATTTATGCTGATTGCCAGCGGCCAGGCGCAGATGCAGGAAATTACACGCATCGAAAGCGGCGAAGCGACCGCTTACTGCGACGCCGTCACCGAAATAGCCCAGTGGTTGGCGCAAGCCATCGTGCGCGATGGGGAGGGCGCGACCAAATTCATCACCATCAGCGTCGAAGGCGGCAAGCACGGCGAAGAATGCAGCAAAGTGGCGTATGCCATCGCGCATTCACCTTTGGTCAAGACCGCTCTTTTTGCGTCCGACCCCAACCTTGGGCGAATTCTTGCCGCGATCGGATATGCCGGAATAGGTGATCTCGACGTGAGCAAAATCAGTCTCTATCTGGATGACGTCCTGGTGGCCGAAAAGGGCTGCCGGGCGACGCGCTATAATGAGGCGGACGGGCAGAAAGTAATGCGCAAGCAAGAAATTGGCATACGCGTACTGCTCGGACGCGGGTCGGCGAAAAGCAGAGTATGGACCTGCGATCTCTCACCCGAGTACGTGAAGATCAATTCTGAATACCGAACCTAGCGATTCCATGGTTGCAGCTAAGCGGATTAGAAACCCACAACGCGAAAGCGTTAGCACGCGGCCCGCGGCCAACGTTAAAGAGTTGAACCGAGTCCTGGAGCGCGTCAGTGCGTTCCTCGACAAACTTGAGCGCTGGTTGCCTGTACCTTCCGCGGAGCCGGACTGGAGTTCTTCAATCGCGTTCCGCTGGCGCAAACGCGATGGAAGCAGGTATCTTCAGCCGGTTTCCCACCCGCACCGCGTCCGCCTCAAGGATTTGCTGGGCATCGAGCGGCAGAAACAACTCATAGATCAAAATACCCGGCAATTTGTGCAGGGTTATCCCGCAAACAACGTGTTGCTGACTGGGGCGCGCGGCACCGGCAAATCATCACTGGCGAAAGCCGTGCTTAACAAATACGCGCCAAAAGGACTGCGCCTCATCGAGGTGGACAAACATGATCTAATTGATATGCCCGACATCGTCGAGCTGATCTACCGGCGGCCCGAGCGTTTTCTGCTGTTTTGCGATGATCTTTCTTTTGAGTCGGACGAACCGGGCTACAAAGCGCTCAAAGCAGTGCTCGACGGCTCAATCGCGGCGACTTCAGAAAACGTACTGATCTATGCGACTTCTAACCGGCGACACTTAATGCCGGAGTATATGCAGGAGAATCTGGCGACCCGCCTCGTCGGAGATGAAGTGCATCCAAGTGAGGCAGTGGAGGAAAAAATTTCATTTTCCGAACGCTTCGGGCTGTGGCTTTCGTTCTACCCGTTCAACCAGGACGACTATTTGCGAATTGTGGAGCATTGGCTGGATTACCTGGGTGTGCGCAATCCGGCTTCTACCGAAATTCGCGCAAGCGCCCTACAGTGGGCTTTATTGCGAGGCTCACGTTCGGGCCGTGCGGCATGGCAGTTCGCCTGCGACTGGGCGGGAAGGCATGGAATTAAGCCGGGATGATGAGCGCCTTCGCTGAACACGGGCAGCCGCCACTATCCGACAGCGACCTACATGGCGCTAGTCCGCTCAAAGTTGCAGCGGCAGTAATCCTTAAGCCGGACGGGCAGTTTCTCCTTGCGCAACGACCGGCCGGAAAACCCTACGCTGGCTACTGGGAATTTCCCGGCGGCAAGGTCAAAGCGCACGAATCGAGCGAGCAAGCGCTGCGCCGCGAGCTGCAGGAAGAACTGGGCATACGTGCTGAGCAAATCTACCCCTGGCTGACGCGAACCTTCTGCTACCCGCACGCGACGGTCAGGCTGTGTTTTCACCGTGTACTGCGCTGGAGCGGCGAGCCGCATGGCAGAGAAAATCAGCAGCTTTCTTGGCAACGCGCAGAGCAGGTTGTCGTTGCACCGCTATTGCCCGCAAACGGTCCGCTACTGCGCGCGCTGATACTGCCTCCGGTCTACGCCATCAGCAATGTTGCGGAACTGGGCAAGGATCATTTCATGCAGCGCCTGGAGTGGGCCTTGCAAAGCGGTTTGGGCTTGATCCAGGTTAGGGAAAGGCACCTGCCGCCGCATGAGCTCGAGAATTTTGCCGCCGCGGTGCTGCGCGCCGCGCGCCATTATCAGGCGAAAGTGCTGCTGAATGGCGATATCGGGCTTGCGCAGAAACTTGACGCGGACGGAGTGCATTTGACATCGAAGCAACTGATGGAACTTGAAGAACGTCCGCCGGTAAAATGGTGCGGCGCATCCTGTCATGACCGAGAGCAGTTGCAGCGCGCCGCACAGCTGCCGGTAGATTTCGTGGCGCTCGCGCCGGTATTACCGACGTTAAGCCACCCCGGTGCGTCCGGGATGGGGTGGGATTCGTTCGCGCAGCTCATTTCAGGATACAGTCTCCCGGTTTACGCCCTGGGAGGTATGCGCCGGGAATATTTGAACACAGCCTGGCTGCACGGGGCGCACGGAATAGCCATGATGCGCGCCGCGTGGCGCATTCCCGAAGCTCCCTAAGTCTCGTTGTCCTTTTTTTGCTGCGCAGGAATTCGGTATGATTCCGCAGCCCATTGCCCTAGATCAATAAGCTTGCAGCGTTCTGAGCAAAACGGACGGTAGCGGTTGATTGCATCCCACGGTACGATTTTCCCGCATTGTGGGCAGTTTACTGTAGGCTGTTGCGATCGTTTCACTGCAAGTTGCAGAACGTCAGCTCAAACTCTACATCAGATTCGCAAGGACGCGGCCGCTGCATTCCATCTTGGGTGGTGAACCGGATATTAAGCGCATAGCGGTTAGCACTGATTTCAGGGACGCAATGCAAAGCGTGTTGCAGCCTAATGCGCAGCAAGTGCGCCGGTTTTCCAGTGAGTACCTGCTGAAACATGCCCTGGTGTGCGACATGCATACTGGATTTCCCGCTCTCGCGCAAAAGCTTAAGCAAAATCGTGATGCAGTCGCGGATTGGCACAAACGGTGCGAGCCATTGCGCGAGATGCTGCCTGCGGCTGGCAGGGTCCTGATGCAGCCAAAAATGATAGGAAGGCAAATCGAATTCGCAGGCGCCGCCGGGGATAATGGTGCGCTGCTTAATGCTCATTAGCCATTCGTTGTCACGCATGTCCTGGCCAATCTTGCCAGACATGTCCCGCAGCTGCTTTGCGGCGTGCTCGATGTCACGCAGAACGCCGTCCAGCGCGCTCTCCGAAACGCCGGGATTGCCGTGCAATGTCTCCAGATTCTGCTTCTGCTTTTCCAGTTCCTGCAGCAGGTCCGATTTCAATTCCGAACGATTGGTCACCTCCAGCATTTCGAAAAGAAACAGCAGCGCCGTGTGATTTTCCATCGCCTCCGACTGGGCCGAGAAATATTCGACTTTACGATAAAGATCCTCCAGCCGCAGCAGGGTCCGAACGCGCTCGTTGAGTGGATATTCGTAGCTGATCACTGTCGTCTCATTTTCACTCATTAACCCGGGTTTGACAAACGGCCCATCATGACGACCGCGTCGTGTCGTGCTGCGCCAGCCCAAGGTATTTGCGGTGCAATGCTTCGACCTGCTGTTGCAGATGCTCCAGGCTGGAGTCATTCGACAAAACATCGTCGGCGAGCTCGAGCCTCGACTCGCGGCTCAATTGCGCAGCCATAATGGCGCGAACCTCGCCCTCGCCCAGCCCGCTGCGCGACAGGGCGCGCGCGATTTGCTGCTCTTCGTCGCAGTCCACGACCAACACCCGCTGTACCTGCCCGCGCAAACCGCCTGTTTCAAGCAGCAGCGGCACCACCAATACTGAATAAGGGCTCGTGCCACGCGCAAGCAGCTGCAATGCTTCCGCGCGAATCAGCGGGTGCAGTAACCCCTCAAGGTCTTTTCTTGCGCGTGGCTTGGAAAAAACGTGTTTGCGCAGCTGCGCGCGGTCCAACGAGCCGTCGCTTGTGAAAACATTATCACCGAAGTGACGGCGAATCGCCGCCAGAGCAGCCCCACCGGGTGCGGTTAGACGATGCGAAATGGCGTCAGTGTCCACGACTTGAACGCCGCGCTCGGCGAACATTCGTGCGGCACTGCTCTTGCCACAGCCGATACCTCCGGTCAAGCCTACCGTAAAGGGCATAGCAACGTGCCAATGTAGTCGACGTGGCACAGCTGATGTCCCCAGACCAACACAATCAGACCGGCTGCGGCGAGATACGGGCCGAATGGAATCGGAATATTGCGGCTTTGGTCTTTGACGAAAATGAGCACAATGCCAACGCTTGCGCCGACTAGAGACGAAATCAGAATCACGGGCAGCAGCATTTGCCAACCAAGCCACGCGCCTATTGCGGCTAGAAGTTTAAAATCTCCATACCCCATACCCTCCTTGCCGGTCGCCCATTTGAATAGCCAGTAAACGCACCATAACGCGAGATAGCCCGCGATGGCACCGATGACCGCTGATCTCAAATCATTAAATAACGCTCCCAAATTAACCAGCAAGCCACACCACAACAGCGGCAGGGTGATACTGTCAGGAAGCAACTGGGTGTCAATATCGATAAACGCCAGCGCAATCATGCACCAGGCAAATACCATGACCGCAAGCGCGGCTACGTCGTATCCGAACTGCCAGGCGATAACCGCGGTCACGACACCGCTTAACGCTTCTACCAGCGGATAGCGTTTGGCGATCCGAGTGCCGCAGCCTGAGCATTTCCCCTTTAGAAACAGATAGCTGATTACAGGTATATTTTCCAATGCCGTAATAAGCTTGCCGCAGTGTGGGCACGTCGACCGCGGGATAATGAGGTTGAAGCGTGGCGCGGCAGCCAGTGGCTCGCCTTTGAGCTCCGCGCACTGCTGGCGCCATTCCCGTTCCATCATCTTCGGCAGGCGGTACACGACCAGGTTTAAAAAGCTACCCACCATCAGGCCCAGGATCAGACACAGCGCGGTAAACAGGTAAGGCGTAGTTTGCAGGAATTGAAGTGTTGCCATCGCCTTACCTGAAAAAAGTGCCTCTGCAGCAACGGGAGCGTACTGCAAACACCCAGCTTACGCGCGTGCGGGAGGCCGGGACCGGCAGGTTTCCGCGGAGCAGTCTTATACCGCCTGGCCCATTTTGAATATTGGCAGGTACATGGCGATCACCAGGCCGCCGATCAGCGTGCCGAGCACCACCATGATCACTGGCTCCATCAGGCTGCTCAGCGCGTCTACTGCGTCATCCACCTCCCCCTCGTAGAAGTCCGCGACCTTGCTGAGCATATTGTCCAGTGCACCCGATTCTTCGCCGATCGCTACCATTTGCAACACCATGCTGGGGAAAACTCTGCTATTTTGCATTGCCACGGTGAGGCTGGTGCCCGTGCTGATTTCGTCCCTGATTTGCTTGGTGGCTTCGTAATAGACGAAATTGCCGGCAGCTCCCCCCACTGAATCCAGCGCTTCCACCAATGGCACGCCCGCGGCAAACATGGTGGCCAGTGTGCGGGCCCAGCGCGCAATTGTTGCTTTCTCGATCACCGCACCGATCACCGGGATCTTCAGCATCAACCGGTCCATGAAAAACTGCATTTTCTCGGAGCGCTTCCAGGTGTAGAAGAAGAACCAGATAACGAAACCGATTGTTCCGAAAATTGCGTACCAGTATTTGACGAAGTAGTCGGAAATCGCCATCACGATAAGAGTAGGCGCAGGAAGGTCCGCGCCGAAGCTGGAAAACAGGTCCTTGAACGCAGGAATGACGAAAATCATGATTATCGAAGTGATGATAAAGGCCACCACGATAATTGAGGTCGGATAAAACAATGCGGACTTGATCTTGCTTTTGATGGCGAGGATTTTTTCCTTGTACGTAGCAAGGCGGTCAAGCAACGTATCCAAAATGCCGGCCGCTTCCCCGGCGCCCACGAGATTGCAGAAAAGATTATCGAAGTACAGCGGGAATTTTCTGAATGCCTGGTTCAGGCTGCTACCCGTTTCCACATCGGTCTTGATGTCGAGCAGAAGTTTCGCCACAGCGGCGTTGCTGTGTCCCTTGCCGACGATATCAAAAGCCTGCAGCAGCGGCACGCCGGATTTCATCATGGTAGCAAGCTGCCGCGTGAACAGGGTAATGTCCTTTTCAGTGACTTTTCCGCGACCACCGCTTTGTTTCTTGACCCTGAGCACCTGGATGCCTTGGCGGCGCAGCTGAGCCCTGACTACGGCTTCCCCGCCGGCTCTCATCTGGCCGGAAACCGCCTTCCCGGCCTTGTCTTTGCCGTCCCAGGAAAACGTTAATTCTTTTACTTTGACGTCTTTTCTAGCGGTTGCCGCGATTGCCATGTCCTTCTCCTTAATGCCTGCCGATTTAAATTATCGCCATTTCGAGCAGCGGGTCATCCTACTTAATGCAGACTGCACGGACCTGGTGCATGTCGGTGAGTCCGGACAATACTTTTTGTATGCCGTCCTGCTTCAAGGTGCGCATGCCGTCTTCCAAGGCTGTAATAAGCATTTGTGCGACGTGTGCGTGCTCCTGGATATTTCGCTTCATAGCATCAGTACCGACCAGGAGTTCATGCAGACCAATGCGTCCGCGGTAGCCGGTACCGTCGCAATCGGCGCAACCTCCAGGTTCATAAATTGTAAATTGCCCGGTCGAGTCGGCAAACTGACTCGCCCAGTTCTGGTGAAGCTGCTTAAAGGCAGCGCGCGGATCTTTTTGCCAGGATTTCGTATTTTTCAGTTCTTCGCAATACTCCATGAGCAATAGCTTCAGTTCATCGCGGGTAACTATATGCGGCTTCTTGCACTTGCTGCACAGGCGCTTAGCCAGGCGTTGCGCGAGCACGCCCAACAACGCGTCGGAAAAGTTGAACGGGTCCATCCCCATATCCAGCAAGCGGATGATGGACTCCGGCGCACTGTTGGTGTGCAACGTGGCAAACACCAGGTGGCCGGTAAGCGAGGCCTCAATGCCGATGGAAACGGTTTCCTTGTCACGCATCTCACCTACCATGATCACATCCGGGTCGCAGCGTAAGAAAGAGCGCATAGCGACCGCAAACGTAAGCCCGGCTTTCGGGTTCATTTGCACTTGACGCAAGCCTTCCTGCGTAATTTCAACCGGGTCTTCCACGGTCCAAATCTTGGTTTCCGGGGTGTTGATGTAGCCCAGCACCGAGTGCAAGGTGGTGGTTTTACCCGAACCGGTGGGGCCGCACACAAAAAATAATCCGTAAGGCTTGGAGATCACTTCTTTTAGGGTCTTGAGATTGGCTGCGCTCAAGTCCAGTTGATCGAGCGGAATCGGCTTGCCCCCGCCCAGGATGCGCATTACCACATCTTCCATTCCGCCCTGGGTGGGACAGGTTGCTACGCGCAATTCGATATCCAGAGGAGCGAATTTCTTGAATTTGATCTTGCCGTCCTGCGGTTTTCTTTTTTCCGAGATGTCAAGATCGCACATGATTTTGATACGAGCGACCAACGCCTGGCGGTAATTGGGCGGAACCTCGAGGTAGGGTACTAATGAGCCGTCCTTGCGAAAACGAATCTTGGTTTTTTGTTTGCCCGGTCTGGGTTCGATATGAATGTCCGAAGCGCCCTGGTGATACGCGTCCACGATGACCTTGTTGACCAATCGGACCAGTTCATTGTCTGCCGCTGCGGAGGCGTCATCACCGAATTCACCTGCTGTATCCTCCTCGGGCGCGCCCGTTATTTCATCAATAGGAGGCGAATCCGTGTTAATCATTTTGGTCAGGCTGGCATCACCGGCCAAAGCACACTTGCTGATAAGTGGATCAAGTTTGTCATCTTCTACGACCACCACCGCGACCGTCAGCCCGGTCTTGAACTTGATTTCATCCAGCGCGGCTACATTGGTCGGATCGGAAAGCGCTACAAACAGGCGGTTGCCGCGCTTGTAAAGGGGCAAAGCGCGCTTGCTGCGCATGATATCGCCGTCGAGAACATCTCTGGGAAAATACTTTGGATCGACCGCGCCAAGGTCGAGCTGCGGAAAGCCGAAAGTCAGCGAAGCGAAATCGCAGACATCGCGGGCGCTAAGTTTCCCGGTCTGCAGCAATTGAGTCACGAAGCTTATACCGGAATTGTTGGCCTGAGCCTGGATGGATTCGGCGTCATTCTCTGGCAGACGTCTGTTTTGCACGAGGCTGCGTGCCAGACCGCTCAAGCTGCTTTGTATGTTGGCGACCATCTTTGCTCAATTGTGTGAAAATCATCACAAAAAACAAGTACAAATAATGCACTTGTCAATGTGCTTTGTAAAGGAACGATTCCTTAATACGGGATTCTTTTGGATTCCACGCCTTGTTGGGGGCGAATGCACACCACTTTGACCACCCGGTCCTGGGTTTGCACAATTTCCATCGGGTAGCCGGCGATTTTTAAGCTCGTGCCGGCTTCGGGGATATCTTGAAAGTGTTCGAGGATCAAACCGTTCAATGTCTTGGGCCCGTCCACCGGCAATTTCCAACCAAGCTTACGGTTAAGGTCGCGCAACAAGCTGCTGCCTTCAACCAGTACGCTGCCGTCCGTCTGCTCGTGTATGGTCAGGCTTTGGGCCGGCGACTGGGTGGTGAATTCGCCGATGATTTCTTCGAGGATGTCCTCAATGGTGACCAGCCCCATGAGCTCGCCATACTCGTCCACCACCAGCGCCATGCGGTCGTGCTTTTCCTGAAAATGTTGCAGTTGAGAAAATAGCGGCGTGTCCGCAGGAATAAAATACGCTTCACGCACCATCTCGCGCAGTCGCTCCGAACTCAGCTGTTGTTCCACGCTGAGGTTCAACGCCGTGCGCACGTGCAGAATGCCGATGATGTTGTCCATTTGCCCTTGGCAAACGGGAAGTCGGGTATGGTAGCAGGTGGCAAGCTGGCGTTTGATCACATCCAGCGGTGCGTCAATATCGATTGCTTCGATCTGACTGCGCGGCGTCATGACGTCGTTGACCGTGAAATTTTCCAGTTCAAACAGGTTTACCAAAATACTCTGGTGCTTTTGGGGAATAAAATGTCTGGCTTCCAGCACCAGCGTACGCAGTTCCTCCATGCTCAGCTTGTGGGTTTCGCTCGTGGGCCTGAAACGCGCCAGCCACAGCAAAGCGCGCGCGAAAAGATTGACGAACCACACCGCCGGGTAGGAGAGCTTGAGCAGCGGAGTAAGAATGTAACTTGCGGGCAGAGCGATGCGCTCCGGGTAGGACGCGCCCACGATTTTCGGCGTGATTTCGGCGAATACGAGCACCAGGAAAGTAATGCTTACCGTGCTCAGGCCCAGCACAACCTCGCTTTTGCCGAACAGCTGCACGGCGATGATGGTGCTGAGAGTCGTGGCGGCCGCATTGATCAGCGTGTTGCCGAGTAGAATCACGCCGAGCAACTTGTCGGTTTTAGCCAGCAGTTGCGAAGTCAGTCGCGCACTGCGATTGCCGAGTTTAACCTGATGCTTCAACCGGTAGCGGTTGAGCGCCATCATGCTGGTTTCAGAGATCGAGAAAAAAGCGGAAAGAACGATCAGAATAGCGAGCGCGCCGAACAACGCGCTTATGGGGATTTCTTCCAAGGGAATTCAGCGGCTGGAAATAAGATGATTTGAGTATCGGACGAGCGTACGCTTTTTGTCAAGTTGCGCCATCAGAACAATGCGTCATCGGCGCAGGATCACTTCCAGCACGAAGCTGCTGCCCACGTACGCGAGAACAAGCGCGATGAAACCCGCCCAGGTCCAACGCATCGCGGTCCGGCCGCGCCAGCCGTAAATTTTCCTGCCCCCGAGCAGTGCCGCGAATATCCCCCAGGAAATGAATGCAAAAAGCGTTTTGTGCGTGAATTGCGCAGGTTGGTGCAATAATTCTTGGGAAAACAACATGCCGCTCACGAGCGCCAAAGTAAGCAGCACGAAACCGGCGCTGATGACGCGAAACAGCAGGGTCTCCATGGTTAATAAAGGCGGCAATGTATGAAGCATTGCGGGCAGCGTGCCGTTATGCAGGCGCCGCTCCACCACCGTCGTTAATACAGCGTGCAATGCGGCGATGGTGAACAAGCTGTAAGCCAGCATCGAAAGTAGGAAATGTGCGGGAAACGCAAGCAGCCCGGTATTGGAAAGAATATGTTTAGTGGGTAACAACAAAGGCAGCAGAACGCACACAGCGGCAAGCGGAAGTACCAGCGCCTGCAGTCCTTCCAGGTTGGAAAAAAAACTTACCGTCCAGTAGATCAGCACAGTGAGCCATAAAATCGCGGAAACCGCATTTCCGACTCCAAGATTAAAGCCGGTTGCGGTGAACGTGGATTGGTAAAGCAGCGCGCCGTGCAAAGCCAGCGGAATCAGGACAATTATTTTTTCCCACTTTCGGATCTTCTCTTCATAGTCGCCGGCTTTAGCGGGCGCGGGCCGCCAGCGCGTGCGCCAGAAATGCACTCCGAGCAGTCCATAGAGCAGTGCAGTGATGAGATACGGTAAAATGGCTGGCATGCCGCAGCACGATGTGGTCGGTTAATTTTTTAAGTCTACCTCAACTTAGAGCGCCTAACATCATGAAACGAATAGTGCGACGGCGTCCCCGAGGGTTGCGGCCAAAAAGCGCGCCTGCTTTGTTGCTCGGCTTACCCGATGTCCCGGCATCGAATCGCGCCTCGCGTCGCGCATTCATCGCTTTTTGGCCTGCAACGCAAATCCGTTTCATGATGTTAGAGGCTCCTGCAGCACGAGGCATTACTGGGAGTTCCCGTGTTTGATAATCTGGCGCAGCGGTTATCGGGTGTCGTAAAAAACTTGCGCGGTCAGGCGCGCTTGACCGAAAGCAATATTCAGGACGCATTGCGCGATGTGCGCATCGCGCTGCTGGAAGCGGATGTGGCGCTGCCGGTGGTCAAGGACTTCCTCGGCCGGGTCAAGGAAAAAGCTCTTGGCCAGGAGGTGCTGACCAGCATTACCCCCGGGCAGGCGGTAATCGGCGTGGTGCATCGCGAATTGACGCATTTGATGGGCGAAACCGACGCCGCCATCAACCTCGCTGCCGCACCGCCCGCGGTTATATTGCTATCCGGCCTGCAAGGTTCGGGCAAAACCACCAGTGCTGCCAAGTTGGCGAAGCTCATTCGCGAGCAAATGAAAAAGAAAGTGTTGCTGGCAAGCTGCGACGTATACCGTCCCGCCGCAATTGAGCAGCTGCGGGTGTTGGCAAAGCAGATCCCGGTGGATTTTTTCCCGTCTGACGCAGGAATCAAACCGCTTTCCATTGCCGAAGGCGCGCTTGATTTCGCGCGCAAGCATTTCCATGATGTGCTGATAGTCGATACCGCGGGACGGCTGGCGATTGATGAAATCATGATGCGGGAGATCGGCGAACTGCATGCCGTGCTCAAGCCGGTGGAGACCTTGTTCGTTGTAGATGCGATGCAAGGTCAGGACGCGGTGAACACCGCCAAGGCGTTTGCCGAGGCATTGCCGCTTACCGGAATCGTGTTAACCAAGCTGGACGGAGATGCGCGTGGCGGGGCGGCGCTGTCCGTACGGTTTATCACCGGCAAGCCGATCAAGTTCGCCGGTACCGGCGAAAAGCTCGACGGGCTGGAAGCGTTTCATCCGGAGCGCATGGCGTCGCGCATACTTGGCATGGGCGATGTGCTTTCCCTGATCGAGGAAGTGCAACGCGGAGTGGACCGGGCCGCTGCGCAGAAAGTAGCGCAGAAAGTAAAGGAAGGCAAAGGTTTCGATCTCGACGATTTCAAGGCGCAGATTCAGCAAATGAAAAAAATGGGAGGATTCGGCAAACTTGTGGACAAGCTTCCCGGGCAGCTGGGTCAGGCGGTACAGGGAGCAAAAGTGGATGAAAAAGCGCTAGGACGCATCGAGGGTATCATCAATTCAATGACGCCGCAGGAACGTGCCCGACCGGAAATCCTCAAGGCTTCGCGCAAACGGCGCATTGCCGCCGGTGCCGGTGTCAGCGTACAGGAAGTAAACCGCCTGCTCACTCAGTTTGAGCAGGCACAGAAAATGATGAAGATGATGTCCAAAGGCGGATTGGACAAAATGATGCGGGGAATGAAGGGCATGTTCCCCGGTTTGCATTGATTCTCCTGGCGGGGGCGGCCCGGCGACTGGCTACTTTCTTTTGCTTGCCCAAAACAAAGCAGCCAAAGAAAAAGGCACCCTGCCTCACCGCCCCTTCGGCAAGCTCAGGGTCCCCAGCGTTCCGTGCCCAAATCGGGCGCTGCGCGACTCGCGCTTCGCGCGTGAAACGATCCTCGCCGATCTCCCATGCGTCCTTAAGATGCTCGCCAGCGCGACGTGGGACCAAACCCGAGTTTCCTTGCCAAGCAGTCGTAAGGCGGCGTAAAATCACGGCCTTCTCGATTTTTCAAGTGGAACAGCAATGGTCGTGATCCGACTATCTCGCGGAGGCGCCAAGAAGCGGCCGTTTTTTAACGTGGTGGTGGCGGATTCGCGCCGCGCGCGCGACGGCAAATTCATTGAGCGCATCGGATTTTACGACCCTATGGCGCCAGAAGGCCGTGAATCGTTGCGCATTCAGATGGACCGGGTAAACCACTGGCAGGGCCGCGGCGCCAAACTGAGCGATACCGTGGTCAGGCTTGTGAAGCGATTGGGTGCCCAAAAAGCCGCTTGAGAAGATGGTGGTGCTGGGGCGCATAACCGCCCCGTATGGTGTAAATGGCTGGGTGAAGATCCACCCCTACACGCAGACCATCGAGGGATTAACGCGCTACGCCACGTGGTGGCTGGGAAAAGAAGGCGACTGGCGCGAAACCGCAGTCATTGAAGCCAGACCTCAAGGGAAGGCCGCGGTGGCGAAGCTGCAAGGCTGCGAGGACCGCACGTCGGCCCAATCGCTCAAAAATAGTGAAATCGCCGTTCAGCGCAGCCAGTTGCCCTCAGTCAGGAAAGGTCAGTATTACTGGGTAGATTTAATCGGTCTTGAGGTCGTAAACCTCAAAGGTGAGGCGCTGGGGGTGGTTGACGAGCTTTTTGCCACGGGGGCCAACGACGTATTGCGGGTGCAGGGTGAACGCGAGCGCCTGATACCTCTTATTCCGCAAGTGGTGCGCGAAGTCAATCTGGATGCCGCGTTGATACGGGTCGATTGGGAGCTGGACTACTAAGCCAGACACGACTTAAGTGATGCTCTTCGATGCGATAAGTCTTTTCCCGCAGATGTTCGAGGCGCTCACTGAATACGGAATCACGCGGCGCGCTCGGGAAGAAGGGCATTACCGGCTTAAAGTCTGGAATCCGCGCCAGTTCACCGCCGACAATTATCATACGGTGGACGACCGGCCCTACGGGGGCGGACCGGGGATGGTGATGCTGGCGCAGCCGCTGGAAGACGCGATTAATGCGGCTAGGCAGCATCAAAATCAAGCGGGTGTTGAAAAGACCCGGGTCATTTATTTATCTCCGCAGGGCGCGGTGTTGAGCCACGGTCTGGTTGCGGAACTGGCAAAAAGCCCGGGACTGATTTTGCTGGCAGGCCGTTATGAGGGCGTCGATGAGCGCCTGATTTCGCGCACTGTGGATAAGGAAATCTCGCTTGGCGATTATGTGCTCTCGGGCGGGGAATTGGCGGCGATCGTGCTTATGGATTGCGTGATCAGGCAGCTTCCCGGCGTCCTGGGCGATGCGCAATCGGCGCAACAGGATTCATTTGTGAACGGATTACTGGATTGCCCGCAATACACGCGGCCTGAAGTGTATGCGGGGATGGAAGTGCCGGCGGTTTTGCTCTCAGGCCATCACGCGCAAATAACCCGCTGGCGGCTGAAGCAAATGTTGGGCAGAACCTGGCTCAGGCGCCGCGATCTTCTCGAGAAGCGCGGGATGAGCGCAGAGGAACAAAAGTTGCTCGCGGAATTCAAAGCGGAACATAACAAGGACTAGGACATGGACCTGATTAGACAGCTTGAAGCCGAGGAAATGAAAAAGCTCGGCAAAGACATTCCTGATTTCGCGCCCGGCGATACCGTGGTCGTGAATGTCAATGTGATGGAAGGTGACCGCAAACGCACACAGGCGTATGAGGGCATGGTTGTGGCCAAGCGCAACCGCGGCATTAATTCCTCGTTCACCGTGCGCAAAGTTTCCTCCGGCGAAGGGGTGGAGCGGAGTTTCCAGACTTTTTCGCCCTTGATTGCCAGCATTGAGATCAAGCGCAAGGGCGATGTCAGCCGCGCCAAGCTTTACTATCTGCGCAAGCGTGCCGGAAAGGCGGCGCGAATCCGCGAGAAACTCGCCAGCCAGGAAATGCTGGAATCGGGACAGGAAACGGCTCCGGCTCGCGAGCAATAATTCTGCATTGAGTGTCTGAAACCCCGGCATGAGTGCCGGCGCGTTGTTTTCCAGTCTGGGGACTCCCCGAAGAAGCTATTGTAGTTTCAGCATTGCTGCGCTATCTTTTGCGCATGCAGCAAATCGAATTGAATGGTGCCTACCAGGCGCGGCTGGCAACGCCTTTTGCAGTACTGGGCATACGCCATGGCGGCGACTACTTGACCGGGATTGAATTCCTGCCGCGCAAAACCCGGCCGCTTTCCCCGCAAACCCGCTTCGCAGAAAAAGTAAGCAAGCAGCTTGAAGCCTACCTTGGTGACCCCGACGTTCATTTCGATTTACCGCTGCGCCTGAACGGCACCGCCTTCCAGCGCCGCGTTTGGCAGGCCATTATGCAAATTCCGCGCGGGCGCACACTTTCCTATGGCGAGCTTGCGCGCCAGCTTTTTTCCGGACCGCGCGCGGTGGGACAGGCGTGCGGCGCCAATCCGATCTGCATCATCGTCCCCTGCCACCGCGTGCTCGGCAGTGGAAATCTCGGCGGCTTCATGCGAAGCGACGCGGGTGATCCGCTGGCGATCAAACGCTGGCTGCTTGATCATGAGCGAAGTTGAGGAAAACCTGCTCGATGAGTTTTGCGATTCCCTGTGGCTGGAAGACGGTCTTGCGCGCAATACCCTGGAGAGTTACCGCAGCGATTTGTTGAAATTCGCCCAGTGGCTGCGCCAAAGGAGTCTTAAATCGCTGCTCGAAACGCGGCAGCAGGATGTGGAAGGATATCTTGCGCATCAAGTCCTGGTCGCCAAAGCCAGAGCGCGCACCACCAGCCGCGCGCTTTCCAGCCTGAAGCGCTTTTTCCGTTTTGAAATGCGCCAGGGAAAAATCCCGGCCGATCCCACGCTGCGCATTGACTCGCCCAAACTTCCGCGTGGATTGCCCAAGTCCCTGACCGAAGACGATGTCGAATCGCTACTGAACGCGCCGCGGACCGAAAACCGCTTGGGACTGCGCGACAAGACCATGCTGGAAACGCTCTATGCCAGCGGTTTGCGTGTTTCCGAGTTGGTGGGCTTGAAGATTCCGCAAGTGAGTCTGGATATGGGCGTGGTGCGGGTTATGGGCAAGGGCTCCAAGGAGAGGCTGGTGCCGCTCGGTGAAGAAGCGCTTGACTGGATTCACCGCTATCTGAGAGAAGCGCGCCCCGATCTGCTGAACGGAAAAGCGAGCGATGCGCTGTTTGTGACTGCGCGTGGTCAGCCGATGACGCGTCAGGGGTTCTGGCACCTGCTGCGCCGCTATTGCGCGCAGGCAGGGCTTGCAACATCCATCTCACCGCATACGTTGCGGCATGCGTTTGCCACACACATGCTGAATCACGGGGCGGATTTGCGCGTTGTGCAAATGCTCCTCGGGCATGCCGATATTTCCACTACGCAGATTTATACGCATGTGGCGCGCGAACGCCTGAAACAGCTCCACGCCAAGCACCATCCGCGCGGCTAGCGGCGCTAATCCTTGTTTCCTCGTTCGATGGTAACGCCCAGCCGTTTGATGCCGCGCATGAGGCCCAATTTGGCGACGCTGACCTTGACCCACGGCGCGCCGAATTCATTCATAATCAATTGCGCGAGATGCTCCGCCAGTCTCTCGAGCAGCGAGTAATGCTTTTCGGCCAAGGTTTCGCGCAAGCGCGCCACGACTTTGCCGTAGTCAATGGTGTCGGCGATGGCGTCGCTCTGATAAACCTTGGCTCGCGGAATGCCGATCTCCAGATCGAGCTGAATGGTTTGCGGGACTTTGCGCTCCCATTCATAAATTCCGATCAGTGTTTCGACTTTGAATTCGTGTATAAAGATAATGTCCATGCGGCGGCGGTCGCGGTTGAGTCGGGCTTGGCAAGGCGGGATTAGCGGATTGTAAAATATTTGATATGGCCACGATAGTTTTTATTGTTATAGCATACCTGATCGGTTCGATATCGTTTGCGGTGCTCACCAGCCTTGTTTTCAGGATGCCGGATCCGCGCACCTACGGCTCGAAAAACCCAGGCGCTACCAATGTGCTGCGCAGTGGCAAGAAAGTTGTTGCGGCTTTGACTTTACTTGGTGATGCGGCAAAAGGTTGGCTTGCGGTGTATCTCGCACAGCGCTTCGCGCCGCAGTACGGCCTGGACGGTGTAACGATTACCGCGGTCGCCATGGCGGTCGTTCTGGGCCATTCGTATTCCGTGTTTCTGCGCTTTCACGGCGGCAAGGGGGTGGCGACCACCGGCGGCGTGCTGCTCGCGCTCAATTTGTGGCTGGTCGTTTCGGCGCTTGCAACTTGGCTCATCATCGCTTTCATCACGCGCATCTCGTCCATCGCAGCGCTGGTCGCGGCCGGACTAACACCGTTTTATGCGGTCTATATTTTCGGTTGGGACATGCGTTCCGTGACAGTGCTGGTGATATGCCTGTTTCTTATCTGGCGCCACCAATCGAACATTCGCAAATTGATTGCCGGCACTGAACCGTCTTTTCACAAAGAATAAATCGCCGCGAGTTTAGCGCGCTGAATCTCCTCAAGCGACTTCCGACAGCTCGAGATCCCAACGCGGCTTCACGCTGAAATCGTCGGAACCCGGAGCCCTGAATTTTGTAGCGTCCTGTTGCAGGCGCATGGCTCCGGCAAACGCGATCATCGCACCGTTGTCGGTGCAAAATTCCAGCTCAGGATAAAACGTCCGGATTCCCCGGCGAGCAGCTTGCTGCGAAAGGCTGTCGCGCAATTTGCGGTTGGCGCCCACTCCGCCCGCCACCACCAGTTGGCGCAGTCCGCTTTGTTCCAGTGCCGCGAGAGACTTGGCAATGAGCACATCGACGATCGCCGCTTCAATTGCCGCCGCGAGGTCGGCGCGGGTTTGTTCGTCGAGATCCGCGCCGCGAATTACGGTCAGCACCGCGGTCTTCAAACCGCTGAAGCTGAAATCAAGGTCGCCGCTATGCAACATCGGCCTCGGCAATTTGAAGCGGCGGGAATCCCCTTGCTGCGCAAGTTTCGCCAGCGCCGGTCCGCCGGGATAGCTAAGGCCCAGGAGTTTGGCGGTTTTGTCGAATGCTTCGCCCGCGGCATCATCCACGGTTTCCCCCAAAAGAACGTACTCGCCCACACCGGAAACCTGCATTAACTGGGTGTGTCCACCGGAGACCAGCAGCGCGATAAAAGGAAATTCAGGCGCTGGACGCGACAGCAAGGGCGAAAGCAAATGTCCTTCGAGGTGATGAACGCCGAGTGCCGGCTTGTTGAGCGCAAATCCCAGCGCTGTGGCGATGCTCGCGCCCACCAGAAGTGCTCCCACCAGGCCCGGTCCGCGGGTATAGGCAATGGCGTCGAGCTCGTTAAGAGCGACGCCGGAGCGGCCTAGAACCTGGCGAATGAGCGGCAGCACGCGGCGGATATGGTCACGGGAAGCGAGCTCCGGCACGACGCCGCCATACGGTGAATGCAGGGCTGATTGCGAATACAGGGCGTGCGCGAGCAGGCCCCGTTCGCTGTCGTAGATCGCGATTCCGGTTTCATCGCACGATGTTTCGATACCGAGAACTCGCATGTCGCAATTGCTGTCACAAAAATGTAATTATACTTTCCTAAAGTACTGGACGCTTGCTATAATGGGCAGTTTGTTAATTTGGACCAATTACTTATTTCATGCCAAGTATCAGAGTCAAGGAAAATGAGCCGTTTGAAGTCGCGATGCGCCGTTTCAAGCGTTCGATTGAAAAAACCGGACTGCTGACTGAATTGCGAGCCCGCGAATTTTATGAAAAGCCCACGGCCGAGCGCAAGCGCAAACTTGCCGCTGCGGTAAAGCGCCATTACAAGCGTTTGCGCAGCCAACTACTGCCGCCGAAACTGTATTAATCCGCCCGGAGCAGCGCCGCTGCAGTCCTGGCGCGCTATATCCACCACGCTTACCGCTCACCGCTATCAGCTTACCACTCGCCGTTTACCACTTAGCGCTTACTGTTTACCACACGCTGACCCATGCTGCTAAAGGATCGCATTACCGAAGACATGAAAGCCGCGCTGCGCGCCAAGGACGGCGCGCGCTTGTCCGCGATTCGTCTGCTGATGGCCGCGATTAAGCAGCGTGAAGTGGATGAACGCATCACGCTTGGAGATCCCGAAGTGGTGAGCGTGATAGAAAAAATGCTCAAGCAACGCCGCGATTCGATACAACAATTCGAAGCAGCCGGTAGAAAAGATCTCGCGGATACTGAGAAATTCGAAGTAACGGTGTTGCAGGCCTACATGCCCAAGGCCTTGAGCGAAGCCGAAGTGGAAGCGGCAGTGGCGGAAGCGGTCGGCGCAAGCGGCGCCAAAGGCATGCAGGATATAGGTAAAGTCATGGCTTTGCTCAAGCCTAAACTTGCGGGCCGCGCCGACATGGGCAAGGTTTCTGCTCTGGTCAAAGCGAGATTGGGCTCCACGACAAACTAGAAGCGCCGGGCTCAGCAAAAAGCATTCCCGTTTACTTGGTTCGTCGCCCGTTTAAGAAATTTCTTAGAGCAAATAGCGGCGTAAAAGTATCCTATAATTGCAATTGTTTGGACATTTTTGGATATTGCCGGATGCCGAATAGCTTGGCGATCGCACCATCCTCGATCCCGCCTTCATGATCGCGCAAGGTTTTATACGGGATTTACTCCACCGCCTGGATATCGTTGCCGTAGTTGAGCGCCACATCCCGCTCAAAAAGGCCGGCGCGAACTTCGTCGCCCGCTGCCCGTTTCACAACGAGAAAACGCCTTCCTTCACGGTGAGCCCGACCAAGCAGTTTTACCACTGTTTCGGCTGCGGCGCGCACGGCAATGCTATCGATTTTGTGATGGAGCAAACCGGCATGGGCTTTGCCGACGCAGTGCGCGATCTTGCCGCAAGCGTCGGGATGAAAGTGGTTGAGGACAGGCCCGATGCGCCGCGGCGCAAACGCGACGACGGTGTGGATTTGCCGGCATCGCTGCTGCAGGCCGCACAATACTATAAAAACGCGCTGAAGCAATCTGAGGCTGCTATTGCCTACCTGAAAAAGCGCGGATTGACCGGTGAAATCGCAGCCCACTACGGCATCGGCTATGCGCCGCCGGCATGGCAGAATCTTGCGTCGGTATTTGCCGATTACCAGGACAAAGCGCTGCTTGCGACAGGTTTGGTGAAACAGAGCGAAGAGGGCCGACGCTACGATATATTCCGCGACCGCATCATGTTCCCGATTTGGAATGAGCGCGGCGCGATCATTGGTTTTGGCGGGCGCATACTGGAAAGGGAAGCGTCCTCGGACAAGGCCGAGGAGGGTCCCAAGTATCTCAATTCCCCCGAGACGCCGTTGTTTGAAAAAGGCCGCGAGCTTTACGGGCTGTTCCAGGCACGCAAAGCAATTCGCGAGGCGGGCAAAGTGGTCGTTGTCGAGGGTTACATGGACGTCGTGGCACTTGCCCAACACGGTGTTGGTTACGCGGTTGCTACATTAGGAACGGCGACCACCGGCACGCATGTGCAAAAACTTCTGCGTTATTCCGACAATGTGGTGTTTTGTTTCGACGGCGACGATGCCGGGCGACGCGCCGCCTGGCGCGCGCTCGAAAACAGCCTGTCACAGATTACGGATGGAACAAACATATGCTTCCTGTTTCTTCCGCAAGGTGAAGACCCGGACAGCTTTATTCGGAAAAACGGCAAGCAAGGCTTCGAAAAATTGCTGCGCGAAGCGCTCCCGCTTTCTGCGTTCATGCTGCGCGAACTCAGCGGCCGGGTGACCCTGAAAAGCGAGGAAGGCCGCGCGCGTTTCCTGCAAAGCGCCAAGCCATTATTGACCCGAATCACGGCGCCGGCGCTGGGACTGATGCTCAGGAAACGTTTGGCCGAACTCGCCGGGGTGAGCCAAAGTGAACTGGAAGCGCTTTATCAGATCAAAGTTCAAGCAAGACCGCAGGTGCCGCAGAAGTTAGCTCGCAAGACGCCTTCTCTAGCCCGGAAAATCCTGCAGCTGTTGCTCTATCAGCCCCGGCTCGCTGTTAATTTTGATGCGGTCCTGCCGGATTCGCCGCATAACGAATTCCAGGCCCTGAAACAATTGCTTGAATTTATGGGCAATGACCCGCATATGCAGCATGCAGCGGTGATAATCGAGTATTTCCGCGGCACGGCCCATGAAGCGCTGGTGCGCGAGGTGGGTCGGGAGCTTTTTATGTGGGAAGAGAGAAAGCTGGGCGATGAAGATTTGGCCCGCGAGTTTGCCGGTGCGCTGGACCAGTTGCGGGAACTGGAACGCAATTCGAAGATCGATGCATTACGCAGCAAATCCCAAAGGGAAGCGCTGACCAGCGACGAAAAACGCGTTTATCAGCAATTACTTAAGCGCGAGCCGGCGACGGCAGGAGATCGGAAAAGCAGTGAGGTTTAGGATATAATCCGAAGGTTTTTTTATTTTGGCGAGAGCGAAAAACATGGCGAAAGAGAGCGAAAAGCCTCAGCCACAGATCATCGACGCGGAAGCGCGGCGCATGCGGCTGAAAAATCTTATCGTCCTGGGTAAGGAGCGCGGCTATCTGACCTACGCGGAAATCAACGACCACCTGCCTGACGACATGCTGGATGCGGAGCAGATCGAAAACATCATCAGCATGATAAACGACATGGGCATCGCCGTGTATGACGAGGCGCCCGATGCCGAGGCGCTGCTGATGTCCGACGCCACGCCGCCGGTCGCAGATGAAGACGTAGTGGAGGAAGCCGAAGCGGCGCTTTCCACGGTGGACTCCGAATTCGGACGCACCACCGACCCGGTGCGGATGTACATGCGCGAAATGGGCTCGGTGGAATTGCTTACGCGCGAAGGCGAAATCGAGATTGCCAAGCGCATCGAGGACGGCCTCAAGCACATGATTCAGGCGATTTCAGCCTGCCCGACCACCATCGCCGAAATTCTCGATTTGTCCGCGCAGATTGAACGGGGCGAATTGCGCGTTGATGAAGTCATTGACGGTCTGATTGACGCCGAAACCAACGAAGTCATCGGCGCCGATATTTCCGCGGTAGATCCGGCGGACGAAGACGACGAAGAAAGCGAAGAAGACGCCGAAGCCGAAGCCGCGCGCGCCAATGAGAGCCTCGAGCTATTGAAAACCAAGGCGCTGGAGCGGTTTGCTGTGATCGAGCAAGCCTACACCAAGATGCAGCAGGTGCTGACAAAGAAAGGCCCGCGCCACCGCTCGTACAAGGATCTGCAGGATAGGATTTCCGAGGAGCTGATGGCGATCCGCTTTTCCGCCAAGCAGGTGGAGGCTCTGTGCGACAGCTTGCGCTGGCTGGTTGACGAAGTGCGCAGCTACGAGCGCGAGATCATGGAACTGTGCGTGAACAAGGCGGGCATGCCGCGCCCCTATTTCATTAAGACGTTCCCCGGCAACGAGGATAATCTCACCTGGGTGCAAAGCGAAGTCGTCGGGCGCAAACCCTACAGCGAAGCCCTGGGCCGCTACGAGGCGGCAATCGTCGAGCTGCAGAATCTGCTGCTGGAACTGCAAGCCAAAGTCGGCATCCCGATCAAGGAACTCAAGGAAATTAATCGCCAGATGTCCACCGGCGAGGCCAAGGCGCGCCGCGCCAAACGCGAAATGACCGAAGCGAATTTGCGGCTGGTTATTTCCATCGCCAAGAAATATACCAATCGCGGACTGCAGTTCCTCGATCTCATCCAGGAAGGCAACATCGGCTTGATGAAAGCGGTCGATAAATTCGAATACCGCCGGGGCTACAAGTTTTCAACGTATGCGACCTGGTGGATTCGCCAGGCGATAACGCGCTCCATCGCGGATCAGGCGCGCACCATCCGCATCCCGGTGCACATGATCGAGACCATCAACAAGATGAACCGGATCTCGCGCCAGATTCTGCAGGAGACCGGACAAGAGCCGGATCCGGCGACGCTGGCCGAAAAAATGGAGATGCCGGAAGAAAAAATCCGCAAGATTCTCAAGATTTCCAAAGAGCCGATTTCGATGGAAACGCCGATCGGCGACGACGACGATTCGCATCTGGGCGATTTCATCGAAGACGCGGCCACCATGGCGCCCAACGATGCGGCGGTCTATGCCAGTTTGCGCAATGTCACCAAGGACGTGCTGGATACGCTCACACCGCGCGAAGCCAAGGTGTTGCGCATGCGCTTTGGAATAGAAATGAACACCGACCACACTCTGGAAGAAGTCGGCAAGCAATTCGACGTCACGCGCGAGCGCATCCGGCAGATAGAAGCCAAGGCGCTGAGGAAGCTGCGTCATCCTTCGCGCTCGGAGCGTCTGCGCAGTTTCCTCGATCAGGAAAGTTCATAATAACGTTCGTCTCCCGTCTGTTCTCGTCCACGCGGGTCTGTAGCTCAGTTGGTTAGAGCAGGGGACTCATAATCCCTTGGTCGCTGGTTCGAGTCCAGCCGGACCCACTCTAGAAACCGCTTGCAACTAATTGCAACAAAATTTATAAAAACCAGGGCAGTCGCAACCACACCAAAAAGCGAGACTAGCCAGTTCAATACGTAAAACGGGGGGAAAATGCAGTTCCTGATGCGTGACGATGAAGTTTTTCTAATTTATTTTTTAATCATTTCCGGGGAATTTTAGGAGTGCTTGCAATAATAAGCGGTATGATGTGCCGCCCCGGAGATGCCATCGAACCGGAGCGGGCTCGCGCTAACTTGAATGCAAGAAGGGGGCGGGATTGATAAAAGAAGTTGCAAAACAAAGTGTTACGCTCCAAATCCCGACCATCGCCAACCAAATCCGGTGAGCACGCTGGGCTCGGCCCGGTGCTTTCTGCAGCTGCGACATCTACTACAAGTTCACTACATTCGCGTCAAATAGGGTAATTGGCTATTAAGTCCACTGCCCCGGAAATTCTTCTTGACCCCAGTTCGGTCAAGCCTATGATAAATATAAATAAATATTCATCAATAGGATTTGACGCGACCAATGCCCGGACCGCTGCTCTCGTGCAGAATTCACTACAATCAATACAATCAATACAATCAATGCTACATTGATTTTGTAGACATTGATGCCCGCGACCTGAGTAAGAGCGTTAAAGAACGCCTCGCAATCCCGGTTCCGATGTTTGATTCTTTTGCCGACCCGGAGCCGCATAATTTCCCGACCGACAAGTGGCTTCTCTCGAGTGCGCTTCAGAAGCTGGTTCGCAGAGGCCTGCCAGAACGAGCCGTTGAGATCGCACTGGCACTGCATGCGCTTGATCCTCATTACTTACCGAAGCGTTTGCCAATAATTGCTTTTGAGGACGTGGGCATCGGCAATCTTGAAGCGTGCTTCGATACTTTGCACCTGTTTGGAACGCGACGTTTCCCGGCGAAAACCGGCGATTTGGACCAGCGCAAATTGCTGGCAAACCTCGTCTATCGTCTTGCTCGGTCAGTCAAGTCACGAGCGGCTTGCGACATTTTATGTCTGGCACTTGCCAATTCCGAGCTGAAAACTGCAACAGAATTGGCCAACTCCGGTGCAGAAAATCTGATAAGTCTAGCGGCTGACCGGAAAGCAGCGGATGTAACTCGGGCACTGGCGCTGTACTTACTATGCGGAAGAAGCGTAGGGAACAAGGGCCCGTATCGAACACTTCCTCGATTCAATGCAGATGTACTCAATGCCTTGATCGAGAAGCTCGAACTTCCCTCAGTTATTGCTTGGATGCTAATTAAGGGGCGTAACAGGACTGGACTGGCAGCGATGCTGCCACTTGCTTGGGAAGCTATTGCCGAAGGTGTCGCGGGTTTGGAAGTTAAGCGGCTTCCAGATGACGATTCGAAGGCACTTGCCGAGAAGCAGATTTTAGGCGTACCTGCATGTGCAGCAGACATGTACACTCGAGTTGGCCGGCAGGCGATTATGTGGTTTTCGGAAGTGGTCAAACGGGAGTACCGCGGTTTTTTTGAAGCATTTCCGGAAATAATCAATCATTCGAACTTGCTTGGGATGGCGATTTTCCATTTCGAGGGTTCAAGACTAGGTCGTTGGCTAGAAAACGAGACGATTGCCAAATACCGGGAGCACGTTGAACGAGCAGAGTTGCAGGCGCTAGGGGTGCCCGACCCAGAGTCCCACCAAGAGCTTTATCAGATTCTGGAAACCGAGCGTCAGTTACTCTGGCAAATCCGTAAGGCTCATCTGTACGTAGCTTT